>JACQEQ010000361.1 GCA_016200445.1 Gammaproteobacteria bacterium
GCGCAGATTCGTAAAATCGTCGCGACGAATTTGAGTTTGGGGTTGGTGGTGATCGTGGTGGCGAGTAGTGGAAAGTATTGGGCTTAACACTTCAATTCATAGAGACACTTGGAAGCCAACCTGGTAAGCCTGCGAATGCCACTTGACTGGATTTAATAGCCCGTAGTCACTGACACCATCAGAAAAATAAAAGCGGTCAGTCCCAGTGCTTGTTGTCCATTCTTGCGAGACGATCGAAAACATGACCTGTGCATGTGCTGCGAGCTCCATCTCAAGACCTAGTTGCCACACGTTACCGTCACCAGTTGCAGTGTGTGCAAAACTTTTCGGATGGGCGAGATCTTCACGCAGATTCCAATTCGCTCGCGCAGAGTAATCGGCTTTGTGGTGTTCGAAATTTGCGCGCATGGCTATCTGGTGATTGACTTGAAATAAAGCATCAATGCCTATAAATGGTCCTTTCCAACTCGCTTTATAGCTACTGTTGAGACCAAAATAACTCCCAACAGCAGGTGGGGTCACCCCCACGGGTGCATATTGAGTTTCTGAAACTGTTTGTCGCATGTTGGTCATACGCAAACTCTGCACATGCGAGGATAAACCCGCCATGGGTGTAAGTTGAAATTTTGATCCCGATACTTCATCGGCCATCAGACTAAACTTCAGTCCAAAACCTAACTTCATATCGCTCACAGTGTCGCCGTTCGATTTATTGTTTGAACGCGAAAACTCTTGCGTACGGTTGTTACCTCGATAGTCCGAATCTTGATTGTCACCGCTGTCGATATTTCCACGGCCAACATTAACCCGCGCTACAAATTGACCATCTTCAAATGAACCATGGCCACTAAGATATTTAGACTTGATATTTTTCCAGGTGAGTTCAGAGACGATATTTTGCTGGTAAATATTCCCGTCTTTACCAGTAAACTCGCCAGGAATACTCCACTTCAAGTCATCGGTACGCAAACCTAAATCCACACCTACTTCAGTTGTTGCGCATGCAACCGTGGGTCCACACGCAAACAAGACCCAAACAAATAGACAACGAGCTACAACGTATTTTCGCTTCATGCTCCCCCCAGATTTTTCTGAATAAATTCTATTGTATGAGATATCCGGCGAGACGGCTCAGCTCAGTTCCAGTGTCATCGGCACCACCGTGACGCTATCCCCCGCCTTAAATCCCAACGACTCTTCGCCGATCTTGATCAAGCCGTTAGTCAATCGCAGTGTGCCCAGCATATGCGACCCCTGCCCCGGCAGTGCGTGCGCGTACAAACGCCCGTCTTGGGTGCGTAGACGTCCGCGCAGAAACTCCATGCGTCCGGGTGAACGCCGAAAATCGTTTTCGGTGGTCGCAGTGAGTTCCAGCCACGTCCATACGCCGTGGTGCCAGGTCTTGAGCGCTGGCTCGACGAACAATTTAAAGGTGATCAAGCTCGACACCGGATTACCCGGCAACGCGAAGAAATGGGTTTTGTCGCCGACGCGCCCGAACGCGAGCGGTTTGCCGGGTTTGATTTTCACGCGCCAGAATTCGATACTGCCCAATTGCGCGAATACTTGTTTCACCACATCGTGGTCGCCCACCGAAGCGCCGCCGCTGGTGATAACGAAATCGTAATTGGATGCCGCAGCCAGCACGCTGTGCAACGTTTCCGGGTTGTCTTTGACGATGCCGCCGTCGATCACCTCGGCACCCAACAGACTTAGTTGTGCGATGGTGGCCGCGCGGTTGGATTCGTAAATCTGCCCGGCTTGCAACGGCGTGCCGGGCGGCACTAATTCATCACCGGTGGCGACGACCAGTACCGTGGGTTTGGCGAACACTTCAACCTGACTCACTCCGGCGGCGGCGAGCAGCGCGATATCCATCGGCGTGATACGGTGACCGAGCGGATACAACACTTCGCCGCTGCGAAAATCTTCACCGCGGCGCCGGATAAAATCTTCGTTTTTTGCAGCAGCAGGAAATACCGCAACATTGTCCGCCACTTGAACGACTTCTTGAATCGCAATGCTATCGGCACCTTTGGGTATCGGTGCGCCGGTAAAAATTCGCATGGTGGTGCCGGGCGTCAACATGCCGGGTGCATTACCGCACCGCGATTCCCCTTGCACCGGTAACCGGCCTTGGGTGCTCGCCATATCGGCTGCGTTATAGGCGTAACCATCCATCGCGGAATTATCAAATGCGGGATTGTCGACCACAGCGACGCGCGCGCGCGCGAGCGTCCGGCCGACTGCGTCGCTGAGTGCGAGCGTCTGCGAGCGCGTAGCGCGCGTAATGCGGTCGCGAATTGCCGCTTGTGCTTGTTCGAGTGACAACATAATTAAACGCCACGGTATCGTGGTTGAGGACACCGCGCAACATGCTAACACCGCGCTTCGATTTGACGGGAGCTAAACGGGCAACAAACTTGAAGGAAAGCGAGGGGAGATGTATTGACTACGAAGGAACATTGAAACAGAAAAAATACAGTCTCGATTTAAACGAAGCCGTAACCCGTCAAACCGAGACTGTTAGGGACTTTCTTAGACGGCGTGGCCGAAGATCAAACCAACTGTGACGATGATGCTAAGAAATCCAACGATTGCGGTAATTTTCTGTTCGAACATGTCTCTCATCTCCCCTTGTATAACCTGGAACTGAAAAATAGCAGCCTAGATATTTGTTGATTCTCGTTCGCATGCAGAAGCAACGCGAAGAACTGTAGCAAATTAATAAGGTATTTAGCAAGCCAGTGCCCGCGACCCTAACAACGCGCGCGATCACCCTCTAGCTTTGCATGCTGAGCGCATAGTTTCGCAGCGCACCCGCTGATTTTTCTGCGCGCCACAGTGCATCATGTAGAATGCGATTTTTGTTGTATCTTGGCGGCGGTATTTTTCTCCCAACGCAACGAGTCCAGCCGTGGGCAATGCAAAAAACAATAATCCATTCGTGCAGTGGTTCCGCAATTCTGCACCGTACATCAATACGTTTCGCGGCAAGACATTCGTCATTGCGTTTGACGGCGACGCCGTCGCCGATGCGCATTTCACGCACCTGATTCACGACATCGCTTTGCTCAACAGCCTGGGAATACGCCTGGTGCTGGTGCATGGTGCGCGTCCGCAGATCGAGCAACGCCTGCGCGAGCGTAACGTGGAGTTGAATTATGTTAATGGCCTGCGCATCACCGACAGCGTTGCGCTAGCCTGCGTTAAAGAGGCCGTCAGCAGCGTGAAAGTCGAGATCGAGGCGCTCATGTCGATGGGCTTGGCGAACTCGCCGATGGCCGGTGCGCGTATCCGCGTGGCGTCGGGAAATTTTGTCGCCGCGCGGCCGCTAGGGATTCGCGATGGCGTCGACTACGGACACACTGGCGAAGTGCGCCGCATCGACGCGGAAGCCCTGCAACGTTACCTGCATGATGGCAGCATCGTGCTGTTGTCGCCGCTGGGTTATTCGCCCACCGGCGAAGTGTTCAATCTCAGCATGCTGGATGTCGCCACTTCGGCCGCTATCGCGTTGAAAGCCGAGAAATTTATTTGTCTGGTCGAGGCCCCTGGCTTGCGTAATAAACGCAAACAGGTATTGCGCGAATTGTCGGTTAACGAAGCGGAGCAGTTTCTCGCCGCAAAAACCTCGGTGTTGGACGACGACATTGCGCTGCTCAAAAGCGCCGTGCGTGTTTGCAACAATGGTACGCGGCGCGTGCACGTGATCGACCGGCGCGTCGACGGCGGTTTATTACAGGAACTCTTCACCCGCGACGGCATCGGCAGCTTGGTCAACGCCGACGTTTTCGAAGGTATGCGCCAAGCCAGCATCGACGATGTCGGCGGTATTCTGGAATTAATAGCGCCACTGGAAGCCGACGGTATTTTGGTGCGGCGCTCGCGCGAGTTGCTGGAAACCGAGATCGACCAATTCAGCGTCGTGGAGCGCGACGGCATGATCATTGGCTGCGGCGCGCTGTATCCATATCCCAACGACAACGTCGGCGAACTGGCGGGGTTGGCGGTGCATCCCGACTACCGCGACAACGGAAGGGGCGAAGCTTTACTTTCGTATCTGGAACGGCGCGCGAAAAAAATCGGCGTCAAGCGGCTGTTCGTACTCACCACGCAAACAGCGCACTGGTTTATCGAGCGTGGTTTCGAACGCGCAGACATCACGGCGCTGCCGGTAAAAAAACAAGCGCTGTACAACTACCAGCGCCGCTCGCAAGTTTACATAAAGAATCTCTGACGCTTGCGCGCCTTCGATGTACAGGCTTTACGAGTGTCGCGGGCGCAGAGATGCGCAACAGCGGTTATCTTTCTACTGACTGCTTTCTGCTGCGCGCCTTTGAGCACCGTAAACGCGGCGTTTTCATACGACCCCGCACTGCATTGGCAAACCTTGCACACCAAGCACTTCAACATCCACTTTCACGACGACGAAGCCGCGCTTGCGCAACAAGTCGCGGTCATTGCCGAACGTGCACACGAGCGCTTGCAACCGTTTTTTGCGTGGACGCCGGCGCAACCTACGGAGCTGGTGTTGACTGATCGCATGGATTTCAGTAACGGCTCCACCACCCCGGCGCCGAACAACGAGATGGTGATCATCGTCACACCGCCCGACGACGTCGACACGCTGGAAGATTACGGCAACTGGCTGGATTATCTGATTACCCACGAGTACACGCACGCATTGCATTTGGATAAAGTCACCGGTGCGCCCGCAGGATTGCGCGGGATTTTTGGACGTTTTTTTCCGTGGCTATTCCCCAACTTGCTGCAACCTGGCTGGCCGATCGAAGGCCTGGCCACATTTCTGGAAACCGACTTTTCACAAAGCACCGGCCGTGGCCAAAGCTCGGCCTACCAGATGCTGATGCGCCTGGAAGTGGCGAACGGCATCAAACCGTTGCGTCAAGTCAACCAACCTGTCGTAACCTGGCCCGCTGGCACCACCCGCTATTTGTACGGTGTCTACTTCATGGAATTCATCGAAGCAAAATACGGCCGCGAACGGCTGCGTTACTGGATCAGCGAGTACAGCAGTAATCTGGTGCCGCTGCGTTTGAACGGAACCGCGCTCAGTGTTTTTCACGTCGACATGGACCAGCTCTGGTCGGAATTCGGCGTTTACTTGCGCGAGCGCTTTCAGCCGCAGATCAAAACCATCGCCGCAGCAGGCATTCGTGAAGGCACACCACTGACACACAGCGGCTATTACACCCAACGTCCGCAGGCCATGCCGAACGGCGATGTGTATTACCTGCAAGACGACTTTGCAAGCCACCTCCAACTGATGCGTATCGCGGCGGGCAGCGACACGCCGCGCAGCGTTGCGCGCATTAATTCCGGACGCTTCGACATCCACCCGCGCGCCGGAATTTTAGTTACACAACTCGACGCGGTGCGCAACACCAACTTTTATTCCGATATTTATCGCATCGATCTTGACACTTATGCGATACAGCGCCTCACCGTGGCGCAGCGCTATCACTCCGCGATCTGGAACCCTACCGGCGATAAGATTCTTGCTGTGCAAAACCAGCTGGGCAACAGCGCCCTGCATCTGTTGGATGGCTCCGGCACGTTGCTGGACGTGCTCTGGCAAGGCACTGAAAAAGAAGTGATCGGCGAACCACACTTCTCGCCCGACGGAACGCGCATCATCGCCGCCGTGTGGAGCGCAGGCCAGTGGGACCTGCAACTGTTTGATATCGCGACCCGTACCTGGAGCAAACTCACCGGCGACGCGGTCATCGAAGCCCAGGCGAGTTTTACAGCAGACGGTAACAGCGTGGTCTACAGCGCCGACTACGACGGTGTCTACAACATCCAGCGCTTGGAAATAGCAACGCATACGGTCACCACGCTCACCCAAGTGCGCGGCGGTGCCTTTTATCCCAGCCTGAGTGCGGATCAATCCGCATTGTATTATTCCGGCGTCACGGCGCAGGGTTATGACATTTTCAAAATCGACATCGGCGCAAGCACGGGCGCGCGCCGCACGCTTGCGCAAGTACAGTCAAGCACCGTGCCTGCATCTGCACCAGATGCGAGTGCGGCCTATCCTGCTACCGATTATTCACCCTGGCAATCGCTCAAACCCAAATGGTGGTTTCCCTATTGGGCGGTCACCAAGCAACGCACCGAACTGGGAGTTTTCACCGGCGGCGGTGATGCGTTGGCACGCCACGAATATTCCCTGCGGGCCGCGCTTGACATTAAAAATAATTGGCTGCTGGGCGACGCGGCCTACGTGTATGACCGCTGGTATCCGACGCTCAAATTACATGCGTCACGCCTGCCGTTGGATTATCTCGACGATCAAAATGCCGTGGCACGCATCCGCTTTTCAGATGCGGTGGCCGCCGAAGCGGTGTTTCCGCTGCTCTCCATGGATTCTCAATGGGGCCTGCATACCGCCCTCGTGTACGAACAAGAACACGACGCGCTGATCTTAAACTCGAGATATTTCCTACCCACCCAAACTGACGCTATTACGGGCCTGGGCGTGACATTTAACAGCGCACAGCACTACCCGCGCTCGGTCAGCGCCAGTGATGGCCGCCGCGTACAACTCACCTATGAAAATAGCGACGTTTTAAACAACGATTACTCAGGCAGCGTCACCCTGCTCGACTGGCGCGAGTATTTGGCACTGGGCGGCCAACATGTGCTCGCATTACGCGCACTTGCCGGACGCGGCAGCAACTTTGCCCGGCCATTCCGCCTAGGCGGCGCTGCCAGCGAAGCCGCCGCACCGCCGCTCGCCTTGGCCACCGAATCCTTATTCAATCAACGCCGCTTTTCGTTACGCGGCTACCCCGAAGGCCTGCTCGACCTACGCGGCAACCGCGTCACGCTCGCCGCTGCCGAATGGCGCCTGCCCATCCACCGCTTCGAATCCGGCTTCATGTCGCCCCCAGTGGGGGTGCATCAATTATTTGCCAGCGTCTTCGTCAACGCCGGCGAAGCTTGGTTTGCTGGTACAACCAGAGAATCGCTGCGCCGTGGCGCCGGCGTGGAGCTACACACCGACACTGTGCTCGGCTACTGGTTGGTATTCGATCTGCGCTTGGGCTATGCACACGGCATCGACGCTGGCGGTGAGAATCAGGTGTACCTGGGAATTGGTGCCGCGTATTGACAAGACTACCAACATCTAACACTTCGGTAGTCTGAAGTGGCCGCATTCGACCCCAAGCTGACTTCCAACACACCAAAATATCAACGTCCGGTCCGTGTTGGAAGCAGCCATTCGGGAATATTCTTGAAATGTCTGCTTCTCGCTGAGCGGCCGACATCGGCCCATTGCGTTATCGTGCGCCCTTCAGCTCTTCCAGCAGTTCCGGGTGCTTTTCTAGCAACCTGAACAGATTGATCACCGCTGCCAGTCGTGCGCCTTCGCTGTGTTGGGCGCGATGGATTCAGGAAAAAAGGGCGTTTGTTTTTCCTATACTTGCGGCGTAGATTTGCCGGCCATTTCCACGCTGAGTAAGCGACAGGCTAACGACAAACATGAAACTAATTGCCAATGGAATAAACAGTGAATTCCTAACGAGCATCCTTCCTCCGGACGGTACGGAAGTCGACGGGGTACTGGCAGCAGTCGCCTATGGTTCGAACCCAAACAACGAGAAGAACGATTTTGTCGGGCACAGCTTACGCAATCGGTATCGAGTCGACATTTGGATGCGGTACGACCATACGGTTCCTGTTTCAATTCCACTCCTGCGGCGACTATTGCGGCACCATCGAGACAATATCTTCTGTCGCCTAATTCCTGATTGTTTTCACAGCAAGGTTATTTGGTGGAAAGGTTATGGCGTCTATATTGGCTCAGCGAATTTGTCCGAGCGCGCTTGGTTCACGAATATTGAAGCGGGTCTGTTTCTTTCGGAGTCCGATTTGCAGAATGACGGAATGAACGTGGAGCTTGAGAAGTTTTTCGACGGCCTTCGTGAATTGGACGTTGCTTTCCCGCTAACAGAAGAGGTGATTCGAGAACTGGAGAAGATCGATGAGCAGCGACGCAACGTCGATCAGAAGGGCTCTGAACTCAGAACAATCCCCGTGTGGCAAGGCCTCGCATTTGAGGAGAAGACAAAGGCCGTCGATCGAGGCAAAGAAAACTTTCGTCGGGAATGGCATGAGACTTTGAGCACGATGCGCACCATTGGCGAGCAACTAGAGGAGTATCGACCAAAATGGATTACCGCAGATGTTCCGATCGCGTGGCAGATCGATCAGTTTTTGCATGCGTATTATTACAACAAGGTGGTTGGTGATGATGCTCTCTCAAAACCGTTTTGGAGTTTTCACGTGAAAAACAAACCCGATCCAAGCGCGGCAGTTACCGAAGCGATGCGGTGGTGGAAATCAACCGAATACGCGCCGTCCAACGAAGAGGTGACCCTATACGAGAATGCTCCGCTGATACGAGCAAGGCTTTCAAAAGAAAACATCCTGAAGCTAAACGAGCAGCAATTTGCTGATGTTTGCGGTAGAACCCATGCGACTCGCGATCACGTGATTAAAATGAGCTTGGCAGTCCTTGGTCACCCGGACATAAAATCGCTCTCACGTGACGAACGAATACCCTTGTATGCCGCTTGGCTGTTTCAGAAGCGAAATGAAAAAGGGTGGTCCATTCTGGAGCTACTGAACTACGTGCTTTACGGGGGAAATGACAACGAGCTTTGGTCGCGCCTTTACTCAGCAGTTCGCGATCCTAACTACTCGTTACCGCACTATGGCCTGAACACAATCGCTGAGTTGGTAGGATGGGCACGGCCCGAAGTCGCGCCCCCCCGAAACGGCAGGACAAGCAAAGCACTAACAGCGTTAGGGTTCGATGTTCGAATTTACTAGTGTGATTTCGGCGACGTTCTAAATACGCCTCGGCATCGGTCCATTTTTGGAGCAAACATGCAAGTGACATTTGCACCTTGTGGGTGCGAGCATTGGTGGCTTGGCGTTATCATTTTCGTTCTAGACTTCGACTTAAGTATTTGGCCTTTATCTGGCCCCGTCAGATCGTGAAGATTGCATGAAAGAGACATTCTTTTTAAGAAAAGAAAAAAAGTGCGTACTTAGTTACCTTCCTTTTCAACAAAGCACACACGCACTCAGCGTTCAGTTCGCGCTGCGTTGGGCGTAATGGATTCAGGAAAAAATAGCGTTTTTTCTATACTTACCGGAAAGCGGGCCTTCGTGAATTGCTGTGCGGGTGTCCGTTTTGTCACGGAACCAGACATTCCAGAACTCCATTCTCGACTTTTATGAACGACTGGTTTTGGCCGTAACGTTCCATTCGTCCATCGGCAACCGTCGCCACTACTTCGTGGTGGTTGCGGTCTGCGGTGCGCGGTAGGTGCTACTCACGAGCGGTGGCGTGTCAAGCTGCGGCACATGACACTGGACGCAAAACCAGCGGCGTGGTGCAACGATGTCGCCGGACGGTGTGCCCGCTCGATCCAGGAAATGGCTATCGGGAAGTTTTGCGGCGTTGGAACGTTTTTCAGTCTGGCGCGCATGGCAGGCCAAACACATATTGACGCGCGTCTGGATCATCAGTCCCTGCACGTTGTGCGGGATGAGCGGCGGTTGTTGCGGATAGTTGCGCGGCGCCGGTCTACGCGTGATCGCTTGATGTTCGGGCGGCGGTGCCGCGCCTAACTCCAGCACTCCGGTGGCACCGCGCAGCGTTTGCACAGCTTCTGCGCCTATGGCTAGTCTTGACATTAATACCAGCATGCAGATGAGCAGTACCTTGTTCATCGCTAGTCTCCTTAAACCTTGACGATGCGCACAGCGCATTTCTTGTAGTCGGTTTGTTTCGAAATCGGGCAGGTGGCGTCGAGCGTCAATTTGTTGATCAGGCGATGCTCGTCGAACCAGGGCACGAACACCACACCGGGCGGCGGCTGGTTGCGGCCGTTGAGATCGACGCGGGTGAGCATGGCGCCACGGCGCGATTCGATTTTCACTGCACTGCCTTGCGCCAGACCACGCGCCTTGGCATCGTCGGGATTCATGTAGACAAGCGCGAACGGAACGGCACGATGTAATTCAGGTACGCGCTGCGTCATGGTTCCGGAATGCCAGTGTTCCAGCACGCGTCCGGTCACCAGCCACAAATTGAAGTCGCCATCCGGCTCTTCCGCCGCCGGTTCGTACGGCAGCGCGTAAATGTTGGCGCGGCCGTCCGGGTTGCCGTAAAAATACACGCCCTGCCCCTTCTTCACGTACGGGTCGTAACCCTCGCGAAAGCGCCATTGCGTTTCCTTGCCATCGACTACCGGCCAGCGCAGGCCGCGCACCTTGTGATACGTATCAAAGTCGGCGAGGTCGTGGCCATGACCACGGCCAAAACTGGCGTATTCCTCGAACAAGCCTTTTTGCAGATAAAAACCGAAGTGCTGTGCCTCGACATTTTCGAAGCCTTCTGTTACTTGCGTGGCTGGATATTTGTTCACGACGCCATTGGCGAACAACACGTCGTACAGGGTCTTGCCGCGATAGTCTGGTTTCAGGTCGAGCAGTTCTTTCGGCCATACCTCATCCGTGGTGAGCCGTTTGGAAAATTCCACTATCTGCCACAGGTCGGATTTCGCCTCGCCCGGCGCGCGTACTTGCTGCCGCCACATTTGCGTGCGTCGCTCCGCGTTGCCGTAGGAACCTTCCTTCTCGACCCACATCGCGGTGGGCAAAATCAAATCAGCCGCGTGCGTGGTAACCGTCGGGTAGGCATCCGACACGAC
>JACQEQ010000341.1 GCA_016200445.1 Gammaproteobacteria bacterium
AGATTGTAGTGGGTGCCATAGCACGACCACCTGGTCTGGAGCGAGAGTCGACCACAGTAATATCACTGGCGGGTGCAGCGGTTGTCATAATGGCAAGACTGCGACCGGCAAGCCGAATAACCATGTGCCGACGACGGCGGAGTGCAACACGTGCCACAGCACCATCACCTGGTCAGGAGCAAAAGTCGACCACAGCATTATCACCGGGCGTTGCGATGCCTGCCATAACGGGACAACCGCCACAGGCAAACCGAATGGCCACCCGGTAACAACCTCCGATTGCAATGTTTGCCACATGAGCACCACGGTGTGGACGGGAGCCGTGTTCACGCATGCGTCGGCAAATTATCCCGGCAATCACAACAACAACGTGACGTGTACCAGTTGCCATGTCAGTAGTGCAGAGGTGGCCAACTGGACAGCGCCGCAGTACAAACCTTTCTGCGCCGGGTGCCATAAGTCGACATTTGATGCTACCACGCAAAAGCAGTCGCATATCAAGACCGAAGGGCCCCCGATTGTTTTATACTCGGCGGATGAGTTGAAGGACTGCGCTAATGTGGTATGCCATATCTATGCAGATATCACATTCAACCCCGCCAAAATCAAAACTTTGCGGAATAGCCGTCATACCGTCGGCGGCACCTGGTAATGCGTGTTTGGTTGATGTGCCTCGCCGGTTGGCTGGCGATGGTTACGCACGATTCACTCGCTTCGCCGCAATGGCTGGACGACGTGCGTTCGGTCGAGCGCGACGGACAGACAGGGATCGAGCTGGTGTTGTCGCAGAGCGCGTACTACTTATCGCATTTTCCGCCGGAAAACGGCGAGGTGCTGACGGTGTATCTGCGCGTACCGGGTCTCAACAACGATCCGGCGTTGCCGATTCACGAGAACATCACGCCGCGCGCCGGAACCGAGGCCTGGTTGACGCAGGTGGCGTTTGACGCCAACGAATCCGAAACGACGTTGCGTTTGAGCTTTACGCAGAAAACTGATTACCGCGTCAGCCAGGGGTCGAGCGACAAAAGCATTTTGGTCCTATTCACGCCAGCAATACCGTCCACGACACCGGTACTCTCGGCGGCCGAGGATGAACGCATTAAAACCTTGCTCGCGCAGAGCCGCGATGCGCTCACCGGTGGCGAAGTTGATAAAGCCATCCAGATCCTCAGTGCGCTCATCAGTCTGCCGCCGAATCCCTACCGGGCGGAGGTGTTGGAACTGCTGGGTGTAGCGCGCGAACGCAAAGGACAGAAGGCGCATGCCAAGGCGGTCTACGAACAATATCTCGCCGAGTTTCCCAAGGGCGAGGGCGCGGATCGCGTCGGCCAGCGGTTGGCGGAACTGCTTAGCAGCGACCTTAAACCGCAGGAGAAACTCAAAGCGGTGAAAGCGGCGGCGCCATCGCATGCATGGACGCACAACGGTAGTTTTGCGCAGTACTACTATCGCGGTAGCAACAACATGGGTGGCGGCGCGCCAGCCGTGGATCAATCGACGTTGTACACCCAGTTCGCGTGGAATTCGCAGCAGCGTGGCGAACGGTTTGACAGCCGCATGGTGACTAACGTGAGCCACCAGCGTGATTTTTTGAACGCCCCCGAAGACGTTGAAATCAATTCGCTGTACGCTCAGATCAAGGACAAGCAGGGCGGCTGGTTCGCCAAGCTGGGCCGCCAGTCGAGTTCGGGCGGTGGCGTATTGGGACGCTTCGATGGATTGCTTGCGCAGTACAACGCGACGAGTACGGTACGGTTGGACGCGATCGCTGGCTATGTGGTCGAGCTGTCGGAGAAAAGCACACTGCAGATTCACCACCCGTTCTGGAGTGTGGCGACAAATTTCGGGCCGTATCTGGACGGCCTGGAAATCATGCCGTACTACATACGGCAGACCGCCGACGGCATGCTGGAGCGCGCAGCAATCGGCTATTAGCTACGCTTCCTACAACCGCACGGTAACCTGTTCAACCTGGTCGATTACGATGTGTCGTACGAGCTCTTGAATACCGTGTTGTTGCAGGGTCAGTATTCGTTTCTGGAGAGCAGTTCAGTATACGGCTACTACGACGCGCGCCGTAGCCCCTCGGTGGCGACCACCAATGCATTGACCGGCGCGGGCGCCAGCTCACTCAAGGATCTTGTTGCGCTATCGCGCGACCAGATTCGCGATTTGGCGCGCACCTGGACCGGCGAGTCGACCACAGCAACGATAGGCGTGTCGCAAACATTTAGTCCCCGCGTGCAATTGAGCGGCGATATCACCTATTCAGAACAAAAGTTTCCGTTTAGCCCGAATGACCTCGGCACAACGGTTGAAACACAGACCGAACGCCAAACCTATTACTCGTTGCAGATGGTGACTAGTCAGTTAATGAATACACGTGACACCTTACTGGTAGGTCTACAACATATTCAGGCAGAAATGTATAACAGTAATTCCCTGACTCTCGCGCATCGATTTCCGGTGGATCAAACCTGGCGCTTCGACACGCGCCTCAGAGTTGATCGGCGTACCAATGACGATGGTGTGCGGGTGAATAAAACACTGCCGGGTGTGCGCATCGAGTATCGACCCGATAAATCCGTCGAGACCCAGCTGGAGCTCGGCGGGGAGTGGTGGAACTACAGCGGAACTCCAGCATCCGGCCAGGTTCGGCAGAGTAGTTATCGTCGACTGACCGCGAGCTTGGGATATCAATGGTTGTTTTAAGCCGCGCAAAAGTTATGCAACAAAACTTTTTTCGGCCATAAGCTTTTTCGCACGCGACGATTTACTAAACCAGCTTAATATTTTCGGCTGTTACAATCGTCGTCTATGCTCGATGTTCTTCCGCAAATGGCTTTCCTGATGCCGGCGTAGGGAGCGAGTATTGTCAATTACGAGAGGGTGCGAGATCGACGCGCCCAGGGAATGCCGGGGTGGCCTTATTGGCATGCCGGCGCGGGAGCGAAGACTTTTTACGTGCGACTTGTATATACTCGCGATGTCGATGCCTTGGCCTAGTAAAATAGTATCCGAACGTGCCTATTTCGTACCGCATAATTGTCAACCGATCGCCACAAATTGCCGTGATCGCACTGACTGTCATTATTTCGTACCGGTTGGCAGCAGCCTCATGGGCTATTTTTCCTGAGCCGGAGCCGGACGTTCTGCCACCGGTTCATGAGCTCACGCCAGAAATTACTATTTCGAAAACACCCAGTCGCAGTATCGCCGAGTTCAGTTTGTTCGGGCGCACTGAAGTGCCAGTCCCGGCCGTGCAGGTTGAGGCGCCTCCGGTGGTTGAATCACGTCTGAATCTGACGCTTTCTGGAATATTAGTTTCGTCAACGCCTGATCAGGGTATGGCGATTATCGTCGACTCGTCTGGAAATGAGGCTTTTTATGGCGTTGGCATGCTGGTCCCGGGAGGCGCAGTCCTTGCCGAGGTGCATGACGGTTACGTTCTCGTGAAGCGTGAGAGTCGCCTCGAAAAATTGACCTTGCCGCAAGACCCCGACGTTGCCGGAATTTTGTCTGATACTGGCCCGGCGGGAGGCGTTGCCAGCCGCACTGGAGCGACTGTGCCCAGCTATCGTCCGCCGCCAGCGGCGCTGATTCGTGCCGATACGCGAACCAATGGTGCGATATTGCGCGAGATGCGGCAAACGCTAGCGGAGGACCCGGCGCGGGTATTGGACAACATGCGCGCCGATCCCGTGCGCGAGGGCGATCATCTTGTCGGGTATCGACTCAACCCGGCGCGTGATCGCCAATTGTTATCGCGTTTTGGATTGGTGCCCGGGGATATTGTTACTTCAGTAAACGGGGTTCCTCTAAATAATGTCAACAAGGGCCCAGAAATCGTGAAAGCGCTGTCCGGCTCGAATCAGTTGAGCCTGGAAGTGATGCGTAACGGCATAACCCAAAAGTTTTCATTCAAGATTGATTGAATACCCGCATTAGGCGCCTTGCTTGCAAAATGCGGCGAGCAGGAAAACAATCCGGCACCCACTGCGTCTCCGCTTGCGTCCATATGTTCGAATGCATGCGTGCCAGGACATTACAATTAAAGAGTCTCTAAACCTCTCCCCCGTAAACAATCCCGACACCCGCCTGCCACTATGGGGTGAACACCCCAGTCGGAATGGGTAACTCACCCCATATTGTAAATTTCTAATCCTGACTAGAGTTCTATTCAGCTTAATAGCCCCTTAATCAAAAAAGTTCGGCGTGCGCTTGTCCGGTGGGCTTTAAAGCTAGCAAGTGCTTGAGCAAGGATGGGTTTTTGATAATTGTCCGGGCGCTCGTTGGGGTAGATGAAATTTGCTTATAAACATTACTTAATTTGGTATGAGGGTCATGACGATGATGCGAAAATTCTTGGCTACGTTTTTTGGAAGCGGCAGCCTACAAGGACAGAAAGAAAAACGGATCGGCTCGCGCTTGGCTAAAACTCCATGTGCGCGCGCAGGTCAGAAAATCGGAATGGCTGCGGCGCTTGTGGGTGCGCTGTTAGGTGGTTCAGTCAACGCGCAAGACTTGAGCATCACTGTAGTAGATCAGAATGGCGCGCCGCTAGCTGCTGGATTTCGCTGGTTGGTCGAAGAAGACGCGACCAAGACTGTCGACTTGGATCAGGCCGCGATCCCCGGCAAGAATCTGTCGCTGAGCTTTCATACCAGTTACATGCCGGTGGTCGCGAAAGGCGACGAGGCAACGCCAACCGCCGTCAAACTCGATGCTGCAAAACGCTATTTCATTTCGGTGTTGCCAAAAGAGGGCTACGAAATTGCCGGCGTGCCTGTAGCTCCAGGCCAGGCGAGTGTTACGGTAACGGTCAACAAACTACCGCTGCCTACAGCGCAAATCTCGGTATTTGTCTACGAAGACAAAAAACCCATCAACAACCAAGCCGATCTTCCTGAAGAGCTCGGGTTGGCGAATTTCCAGGTTCAATTGTTCGAAGCGGGCGGAACCTACGGCGCGTCTGGAGGCCAAGTTACGCAAGATGCGTTCGGCAATCCGCTCGGCACAATCTATAACGCTGATGGAAGTTTCACGCCTGGAAACAACCAACTGATGACCGAAGCGGACGGAACGAAGGTGATTAAGAACCTGGCTCCGGGAAAGTACACCATTTACGTGAGCCCGCCAGTCGGCGGTGATTGGCACCAGACGTCCACCATCGAAGGAACCAAAGGGATCGACGCGTGGGTCAAGCCCAACGAACCTTCGTATTTCCAGGAATTCGGTCCGCCCGGTCATCACGTTGAAATCGGTTTTGTACATACGATCCCAAACACCAAAGTAGGCAATATTGGTAGTGGCAGCATCACCGGCCGCGTTGTGAATCTGCACCACTCGCGCCCGCCAGAATTCACCTTCTACGATGGAGATCCGGTACGCTATTGTTGGGTTGGTTTGAATGAAATTCCGGCGGCGGGCGGTGAGGGAATTTTTACCGCCCCTTGCAATGCCGATGGCACGTTTACGATTCCCGGCATCAAGGGCGGAACAGCGGCTGCTCCTAAAAAGTATCAGTTAGTCGTTTGGGATGAACCGCTAGACCTGATTTTCGCAACTCTTGATGTCTCGGTGGTCGAAGGTAGCACTACGGATTTATTGGATGTGCCGGTGCGTAGCTGGTTCGGCAAAATGACACACCGTGTGTTCTATGACAGCAACAGCAACGGGTTCCCCGATTCCAGCGAAGCCGGTATACCAAATCAAGCGATCAATCTGCGTTTCCGTGACGGCTCGATTTACCAAAGCGCCGTAACCGATACGCAAGGCAGCGTCACGTTCAACGAAGTGTTTCCGTTCTTCAACTGGTTCATTGCAGAGGTTGACTTCGCGCGCTTTAAAGCAACCGGCGCGACGATTGTAGCCGACGGTGGTGGCGCGGTCCCCCCCGATCAAGGTTGGGTGGTGCCGTCGCTTGACAAATTGACTCCGCAGTCGCAATCCGTAGCCGGGGGCGCACCCTTTGAAGGCGCGCCCTACCGCACGGAAACTGGCCCGGTGCTGCTCGAGGGCTATCAGGTGTTTCTCGGTCAGACCAACCGCATCGAGTGGGGTAAGAAGACCTATGCAGCCGGCGAAAACGGCGGTATCAGCGGCATCGTGCACTACGCGACCACACGTGCAGAAGATGATCCGCGCTATGCAGCGGCCGACAACTGGGAGCCCGGTATTCCGCGCGTGCAGATCAATCTGTACCAAGACTTCCTGAATAACGCGACTGGTTTGGCTGCTCCCAATGGCGACGGTCTAGTCGATGATGTCGATGGCAACGGCGTGGTGATGCTGGCCGATGTGGACAAATATCCGATCGGTTGGAGCACTGGTGGCGCGAAGGGCGATGAGGACATCGACCGCGACGGTAACGGCACCTTTGACCTGCACGACGCCGTGCAATTCGCGATGACCGATAGCTGGGACGACAGTGTCCCGACCGGTTGCCAAGGTGATGTGTATGTCACTCCGGCCGGCCAAGCGACCGATTGTTACGATGGCTTGCGCAACTTCAACCAGGTGCGTCCGGCGGTGTTTGACGGCGGCTACGCCTTTGGCGGCGGCGCCGGCGATCCCGAGCTCCTGGCCGGTACCTACATCGTAGAAGCCGTCGCTCCTCCGGGCTACGAACAGGTGAAGGAAGAAGATAAGAATGTCGACTTCGGCGATTCCTATACGCCCAGCCCGTTGGCGCTGCCCGCAACTTGCGTGGGCGACCCGCACGTACTGCCGGCGACCTTGACGCTGTTCCCGGGTCAGGTAGCAACACCGTTCTACGATGCGGCCAATCCGACCGCAACGCGACCCTTGTGTGATCGCAAACAAGTGAAGCTGACGCAGGGTCAAAACGCCGCAGCGGACTTCTTTATGTTCACCGAAGTTCCGGTGGCTGCGCACATCACGGGATTCATTCTCGACGATCTGGCGAACGAATTTGATGCTAACGCGCCGACATTCGGCGAAAAGTACGCGCCCCCGTTCTTGCCGGTTTCGATTCGTGACTGGACTGGCCGTGAAATCCAGCGCGTGTACTCCGACCAATGGGGTACCTACAACGCGTTGGTACCGTCCAGTTATACGGTGAACGTCCCCATGCCTTCAGGCGTGTCGCCGAACATGTTGACCACGTGCATGAACTCGCCTGGCCCAATCAAGGATCCGGTGACCGGAAACATGGTGATCGACCCGCATTTCAACCGGAAGTACAGCCAGTTTTGCTACACCTTCCAGTATCTGCCGGGTAAGACCACCTATCTGGATACGCCGGTATTACCGATCGCTGCCTATGCAGGCGCGAATCAGTATCCGGTGGACTGCGAGTTCGCTGATGCAACGCCTGTGATTTATAGCGTCGACAACGCGGGTAAGGGTCCGTGGGTGCCGGCGCCTAAGAATGCCAATACAGCGGCCAACAACGACCCTAACAATTGGCCCGTTATCCAGATAATCTCGGCGGGCTTGGTCGAGGTGGCAAATCCGTTGTATGACGGTACCGCAGCAACCACGCCAAACATCACACGCGACTATGGGTTTGGCAAAGACAAGTGCACCATCACTAATACCTCTATGATTGGTAGTGCGATGCGCACTATGGTGATCGATCCGGCATACATCACGACCTGGAACAACGACATGATCGAGACGCGGATTCCGCCGCGCTTGAATCCGACGTCGGCGAATCCAGTCAATGCAACTACGAACCCCGCGTTCGAAACCGGGCAACTGATGGTCACGCGTGGCGACAACCAGCAAACGACGGTTACCGGTGTAACGCTGACGATGCAGACCCCAACTCTGACTAACCCGACCCCAGTGCCGTATGCAGTTGTTCACGCAGGTGAGTCTATCCAAGCAGTGCTTGACGCAGCACCGGCAGGCGCGCTGATTACGGTGGCTCCGGGTACCTATGAAGAGTTGCTGATTGTGCACAACAACGTGCGTCTGCAAGGTTGGGGCGCTGCGTCCACAGTGATTAACGCAGCGAAGTTTCCTGAAGAGAAATTGCAGAAATGGCGCAAAGACGTTCTGGACCTCACTACAGCTGGCAAGATCGGCTATTTGGCCGGACAAACGCCAGGATTCGATCCAGCGAATAACGAGCCGCTGGCATTCCTGGCGGAAGAAGGCGCAGGCATCTTCGTGGTGCCGGTGTTCGGCGTATTCCCGAATAGCCAAGCTGCAAACGGGCATGCTCGCATTGATGGCTTTACCGTCACCGGGGGTGATATCGGCGGGGGCATCATGGTCAACGGAAATGCACGACGCCTTGAAATCAGCAATAACCGCGTCATTAGCAATCAGGGTGCGTTCGGCGGCGGTATCCGCATCGGCCATCCGGAACTCATAGCTAACGGTGCATATGTTGATGCGGCCAATGACAACCTGGATATTCACCACAACCATGTCACCCAGAACGGTTCCGCCGAAGGCGGGGGTGCGGGAATTGCGCTATACACCGGTACGCAAAGTTACAAAGTGTCGCGTAACTACGTTTGCGGTAATTACTCCATGGGTAATGGTGGTGGTATCGGTCATCAGGGCAGAAGCCTGGGCAACAACGCTAACATTAATGTGATTGCCGATAACAAGGTGTTGTTCAACCAATCCTTTAATCAAGGCATCGCGGTGTCGGGTGGCGGTATCTATGTCGGTGGATTGCCGGCAGTGACTCCCGGAGCGCTAAGCACGGGTTCAGGAAATGTCACAATCGAGCGCAACCTGATCCAGGGTAACCAGGCTGGTGCGGGTGATGGCGGCGGTATCCGTCTCGAGTACGTGAACGGTACCGAAGTGAACAACGCGCGCACCAACCCGAACGTTTGGTTCAGTATCAACATCCTCAACAACCTAGTGGTCGACAACATGGCAGGTTTGGCCGGTGGCGGCATCTCGATTCAGGATGCACTCAAGGTCAACATCATCCACACCACCGTGGCCAACAACGACAGCACCGGCACGGCGGGTGAAGCGTTCGCACCAGGCAGCCCGAACCAATCGACCGCGCAACCAGCGGGGATTGTGTCGCGCAACTTGAGCACGGGGTTGTATAACGCCATCTGCAGCAATGCGGGGTGTACCGGAGCTGCAAACAACAACGCACGCCCGTACAAGTTGTTGTACTCCAATCCGAAGTTGGTCAACGACATCGTGTGGAATAACCGTTCGTTCTTCTGGCAGATCGACCCGCTGGATGCCACGCTGTTCGGTTTGGTATCGAACGCCGCGCAGCCGATTTGGGACTTGGCAGTGCTGGGTACGGCGGGTGCGTTGACGGCAACCAACAGCTTGGTGGGTATTGATCCAGTGTTCGTGGCGCCCTATCAAAATGCCGGTGCGGGCGAAACGATCGTGCAGCCGGTATTGACCACGTCCATCGCCGCACAACCGGCGTTTGACGAGGGCGGTAACTTCATCGATGTGCGGTTTGGTCCGCTCTACCCGACCGGCGATTACCACATCCAAGCCACATCGCCGGCACGCGGTATCGGCGCGACGCTCACTGCACCCGCAGTAACGGTGGACTACGACAGTCAGCCGCGTCCGAATCCGGCCGGTTCATTACCGGATGCCGGTGCGGATGAAGTGCCCTAGAAGTCGAGCGACAAAGTTAGTAGAGACGCGCCGGGTATTGGTCCCGGCGCGCTAACCCGAACAAGGGAGAGAGCGATGAAAACCCAGTTTCTAAAAAAAGCGAGCCCACTGGCATTGATACTCGGTGCCATGTTCGCGGCACAGGCGCACGGCACGGTATTTGTGCAATGCCCTAACGTCCCGAATGCCGTCTGTAAACATCTTGCCGCCGGTGACGGGTTCGCAACCATGGCGGACGGAAAAGTCCTGTATACCTTCGGATTTTCGGAGGTGCCGTCCTCGGTCGCCGCGAGCGACGTCATGACCGCAAGCAGCCTCGCCGCCAACATTCCTGGCCCGACGATTAACGTGAAGGAAGGCGACCAGTTTTATCTTTCATTGAGCAATGTCGGCATGGTGATGCGCCCGGATTTATTCGATGCGCATACCGTGCACTTCCATGGCTTTCCCAACGCCGCGCCGGTATTCGATGGCGAACCCGAATCGACGTTCGGTATCAACATGGGCTCAACGTTGACCTATTTTTACAATGTGGTGGAACCCGGCACCTTCCTGTACCACTGTCACGTTGAGGCCGCCGAGCACATGCAGATGGGCATGCTGGGTAATCTGTATGTGGACCCGAAACAAAACGGCACCGCGTATACGTTTCAAGGCAAGTCCTACAGCAAATTCGTCTACAACGACGGCGACGGTTCGACCGGCTACGACGTTTCCTATCCGATCCAGCTCAGTTCCATGGATTCGGCGTTCCACGATTTACACGTCGGCGTCCAACCGTTGCCCTTCGCAGACATGAATGACAACTACGCCATGCTCAATGGCCGCGGTTATCCCGACACGGTAAATCCGTTAGACCTGGCACCGTCGCTCGACGACCAAGGCGCTGCGCGCAAGGTCTCGCAAAAAATCCCGTCACTGGTCACCGCGACACAAAACCAGCGCATTTTGCTGCGTGTTTCCAATGTCAGCATCACTGAGTATTTCACGGTAACCGCACTGGGATTACCGATGAAAGTGGTCGGGTCGGGTGCGCATATTCTGCGCGGGCCAAGCGGCAAGGATCTTTCCTACGACACCGCGTCCGTGACGTTGGGCGGCGGCGAAACGGCGGACGTGATGATCGATACCACGGGTGTGCCCGCCGGAACGT
Source organism: Gammaproteobacteria bacterium (assembly GCA_016200445.1). Taxonomy (GTDB): domain Bacteria; phylum Pseudomonadota; class Gammaproteobacteria; order SG8-11; family SG8-11; genus UBA6921. Next base: position 10,748 of record JACQEQ010000341.1, read on the forward strand.
ACTTCCTCTATACGACGAATCTGAACTACCTGAGCAACGGTAACGAGGATTTCGGCGGAATGATGACCGAAATCGTAATTCAGTAACCGCGTCACTCTACAGTTTGATTGAGGAACAGGACTATGAAATTGCTTGAAAACACATTGCGGGGAATGCTGCTGACCTCGTCAGTATCGCTTGCGTGCCTAGGTACGCAAAGCGCACTGGCCGTCGTCGACGGCGTGCAAGGCACGACGTTTAATCTTACTGCCAAAGCGGACTATCTCACGCTCGGCGACGGCTCTTCGATGCTGGCTTGGGGTTATGCCAATGACGCAACCGGGCAAATGCAGTATCCGGGTGTGACCATGATCGTGAACCAAGGCGACATCGTTACGGTAAATCTGAAAAACAATTTACCCAAGCCGGTATCGATTGTGTTTCCCGGGCAAGAAGGCGTGCTTGCCAGCGGCGGTGCAGCAGGTGTGCTGACCAACGAAGCGCCCGCCGATAACGGTGTCACGACGGTGACCTACACGTTTACTGCAACGCATGCCGGAACCTACCTGTATTACAGCGGCACGCAAACCGATTTGCAGACTGAAATGGGCTTGGTCGGCGCGCTGATTGTGCGTCCGTCCGGCGGCGGCAACCGCGCCTACGCGCATGCCAATACGGCGTTTGATCGCGAGTATCTGTTCCTGACCACTGAGGCCGATCCAGCGATTCATGCACTGGTCGAAGCCGGTCAATACGACCAAGTCGATATGAGCACTTATCATCCGGTGTTGTGGTTCTTCAATGGCCGTAACGCCCCCGACACCATGGCGGGAGTGAACATTCCGTGGATGCCAACGCAGCCCTATAACTGCCTGCCGCGCATGCATCCTGGCGAGAAGTTGCTGATGCGTGTCGTCAATGCGGGTCGCGAGCTGCATCCGTTCCATCATCATGGCAACAACGCGGTGATGATCGCGAAGGACGGACGGGTGCTGGAGAGTACGCCCGGTGCCGGTCCTGATCTTGCGGCTTCCGACTTTACCGTGCGTTCGATTCCCGGCGAGACCGCCGATCTGATTTTTGAATGGACTGGCAAAGGGTTGGGTTGGGACATGTACGGCCACAGTGCAACCGATGCGTTGCAACCCAACGAATACGCTGCCGATCACGGCAAGCCGTTTCCGGTCTTTCTCCCGAACACGTTGGATTTGACCGTCGGCGGCTCCTACAGCGGCAGTGCTTTTCTCGGCACCTTCGGGGTATTGCCGCCGGGCCAAGGCGGATTTAATCCCACCGCCGGATATTTCTACATGTGGCACTCCCATACGGAGCGCGAGCTTACCAACAACGATATTTTCCCCGGCGGAATGATGACAATGCTGATTGTCGAGCCCTGGAACGTAACCATCCCATAAGCACCGCGCGCGAGAGGACAGAACCATGAAACCGATGTTGTTCAAAAAGAAAGCGATCGCTCACGCTGTGATGCTGATGGCTTGCCCGTTGTTTGCATGTTCCGCGTTCGGCGCGGATGTTTACCTGCGTGCGGATACCACCACAGTAACCATGCCGGACGGCAGTGTGATTACGATGTGGGGTTTTGCACCCGCAGATAGCACCGGCGCCGCAACTGGACCAGTGACCGTGCCCGGGCCTGCACTCAACGTTCCGGCGGGAGATCCAGTTCTCAACGTCAACGTGTTCAACGCGCTTAGCGAACCGGTGTCGGTGATCATCCCCGGCCAAATCACTGCGATGACGCCGTCAAAATTCACCGATGCAACCGGGCGCCAACGCGTGCGCTCGTTTACACAAGAAACGGCCCCCGGCGCGTCGGGAGTTTATTCCTGGGGCAATCTGCAACCTGGCACCTATCTTTACCAGAGCGGCACGCATCCAGCCGTGCAAGTACAAATGGGATTGTATGGCAGTGTCGTTCACGATGCGGCCATCGGCTCAGCCTACGCGGGTATCGCGTACGACACGGCGGTCACCTTGCTGTACAGCGAAATCGATCCGGCATTGCATGCTGCTGTGGCCGGTGGAACCTACGGCACGGTGGCGTATCCGAGCACCATCAACTATGCTCCCAAATATTTCCTGATCAACGGCAAACCGTTCGCTGCGGGTGATGTGCCTTTCGCAAGCGGCGCAACCGGCCAGACAACGTTGTTGCGCTTTTTAAACGCTGGCCTGAAAACACACGCGCCCAGTTTGCTTGGGCTCGATATGCATTTGGTAGCTGAAGACGGGAAGCCCTACGCGAATCGCCGCCATCAGTATTCGGTGCTCCTCGCCGCAGGCAAAACGACGGATGCGTTGATTACACCTGCGACTGCTGGCGTTTATACGTTGCAGGATCGCCGTGTCAATTCAAATACCGTCAGTCCGAACGGCGGTATGTTGGCACAGTTGCAGGTTGTTGCCGGGACGGTAGTAACACCGGTTGCTGTAAACGACAGTGGCTTTACGGTCGACGAAGACACAACCTTAAACGTTGCCGCACCGGGCGTGTTGGGTAACGACACGGGTACGGGCATCACTGCCGCGCTGGTGACGGGCGCCCTGCATGGCACCGCAACATTGAATGCCGATGGTTCGTTTGCTTATACACCGGCGCTGAATTACAACGGCACCGATAGCTTTACCTATCAAGCCACGGCGGGAACGTTAAACAGCGCGCCGGCCACCGTCTCAATTTCCGTAAACGCGGTCAACGACGCTCCGCTCGCCGCAAACGATGCGTACAAGACCACGCAGGGAAATGTCTTGACCGTCGCTGCAAACGGCGTGCTGACCAACGACACGGACGTTGACAATAATCCGCTGACCGCTGGAATTGTTTCCGGTCCGGTGGCAGGTAGCGGTACGGTCGCATTGAACCCAGACGGTTCATTTACCTATACGCCGCCTTCGGCAACATTTACCGGACAGGCGACATTCACTTACCAGGCGAACGATGGTGTGGCCGGCAGCAATACAGCGACCGCGACGATTACCGTGGCCGCCAATTTAGCACCGGTCGCGGTGGGCGACACTGTGAGCATGAAACGCAACACGTTGGCTGCGCCAACGTCGCTGGTCATCAATGTTTTGGCTAACGATACGGATGCGGACGGCACTTTGAATCCGGCCACCGTGGTCATCACAACTGCGTTGAATAAGGGCGGCTCGGCGACGATCAATGCGACCGGTACGATTACTTATGTGCCTAAGCTTAACTTCACCGGAACGGAAAGCTTTGCTTACCAAGTACGTGACAATCTTGGCAAGTTGTCGAACAAGGCAACCGTGCGCGTGAACGTCACACGGTAACTGAGTAAAGCGCGTTGATATATCACTCTTGCTGCTGCGGTGGTTGCGAGACCGCAGCAGCGCAGAAGAGGTCACCGATGGGTATGAAAACAGTGCATGGCCGATCCGCAGTTAAAGTGCTGGCGTTGTTGACCGGCGTCATCGCAGGTATTAGCGGTTGTGCGCAAATTCCTTCGCAGCCCCCAGCATCCATGCCGCCTGCGGTTCAGTCGAGCATGCGTGACGGCATAGTTTTATCGGGGGTGCATGAGGGGATGCGCGTCACGGCGGTCCGCATTACGGCCGAAGGCTACATGATCGACCTGCGCTACCAAGTGGTCGATGCTGATAAAGCCGCGCCGTTGCTGTCGCCCAAGGTGCAGCCGTATCTGGTCGAGCAAGCCAGTGGCGCCAAGCTACTTGTCCCGAATACGCCGAAAGTCGGGATGTTGCGTCAACGGGTGATCGATCCCAAACCGGAGAAAACCTATTTCATGTTCTTTGCAAATCCGGGGCGCTACGTCAAACCGGGGGACAAAG
>JACQEQ010000009.1 GCA_016200445.1 Gammaproteobacteria bacterium
CCTTGTGCCCGTCGAGGAAATTTTCGCGGGTAATATGTTCGATGTTATAGCCCTTTTGTTTTAATTCTTCGAAATTTTCGAGGGTGTCGGACTCGTCTTCGTTCTCTTCTTCATCGCCAATGGATTCGCTCTTCTTCCCATCTGATTTGGCGATCTTAGTAATCAGTAAGTCGCCCTGGATCTTAGTTTCCATCCAGCCTTTCGCACGCAGCAGACCGGAGATACGTTTTGGGATGTCAGACTCGTTACCTCCTGGCTTGCGGATGTCAGCGAGGGTAAGTCGAAACGCGCGCAGTCCTTCGAGGATTTCTTCGAATTCCTCCGGGCAACCTGTCGCCAGCACTTGTGCCGCGCTACGGTAGTTGTGAACCTCGTATAGCGTACGGATGTCTTCGGGAAGGAAAGCTTCAATTGGGTTCGCGGTCATGCGTTCGCTTTCAGATAGTTATGATATTCACGCATTTAGGATGTGCCACGTTACACGGTTCAAGATCCCTCCTCAACTTCTTCGTCACAATACGGAGGGCTAACCGGTAGCCTAAACGATGTGCAGTAGCCGGAAGCATCGTTCGTTAGCCGAGATCTCACGCCTTATGCCAACCCGCCCGCCTGCTGATCGGCATGATACGACGACCTCACCATAGGTCCGCTTGCGACATTTTTGAATCCCAATGCGTAACCCACTTCTGCCAGCCGATCAAACTCCGCCGGTTCTACGAAGCGTGCAACGGCCAGATGGTGTTTGCTAGGTTGCAGGTATTGACCCAAGGTCAGCATGTCGCAGTTGTGGGCGCGCAGGTCGGCCATCACGGCTTCGATTTCGTCGGAGGTCTCGCCCAGGCCGAGCATCAGGCCGGACTTGGTCGGCACCTGCGGATACAGCGCTTTAAAACGTTGAATCAAAGTCAGCGACCAGTGGTAGTCGGCGCCGGGGCGCGCCTGCTTGTAAAGTCGTGGCACGGTTTCGAGGTTGTGGTTGAACACGTCGGGCGGGGCCTTGTTTAAAATATCCAGCGCCACGTCCATGCGGCCGCGAAAATCCGGCACCAGCACTTCGATGCGGGTTTGCGGTGCCAAGCTGCGAATGCTCGAAATGCAATCGACGAAGTGTTGCGCACCGCCGTCGCGTAAATCGTCGCGGTCGACTGAAGTCACGACCACGTACTTCAAACCCATGGCTTGAATTGTTTTGCCGAGGTTGGCGGGCTCGTTGACGTCGAGCGGGTTCGGGCGGCCATGCGCCACGTCGCAAAACGGGCAGCGGCGCGTGCAGATGTCGCCCATGATCATGAAGGTGGCGGTGCCATGACTAAAACATTCACCGAGGTTCGGGCACGAGGCTTCTTCGCACACGGTGTGCAAATTATTTTCGCGCAGCACTTGTTTCAGGCGCGTGACTTCCGGGCCGCTCGGCGATTTGGCGCGGATCCAAATCGGTTTGCGTTGCGGGGTGACGGTCGGCACCACCTTGATGGGGATGCGCGCCGTTTTGAGCGCACCGCGTTCGTGGGTGGGTTTGTTTTGTTCGGACATAGCAAGGATGCCTTGGTAAATTGGCGGCGCTGTAACTGTGGTGCATCGCGGCCAGTAGAATTTAAAAAATGAAAAGACCCTGCTCCGTGACATTAAAGTGCTCCTTCCCTTTGCAAGGGGGAAGGTTGGGATGGGGGTGTGCAAACACACCGCTTTTGAGCATTGCCCCCATCCTCGCCTTCCCGCTTGCGGGGGGAAGAGATACGTTATTCGAGCTTCACTACGCAATCGGTTCCGTCCATGATTTGCGCACTATTGTACCCGAGCTGTGCGCATAGATGCTTGAGCAAAACCTCCGCGACGTCTGTAAGGTTGGTCGGCCCGCCCAGGGCGCGCAAGTGCGTGACCGGCAGCCCGGCATAACCGCAGGGATTAATGCGGCTGAATGGCTCTAAATCCATATCGACGTTGAAGCTCAAACCGTGATAGCTGCAACCGCGCTTCACGCGCAGCCCGAGCGCAGCGATCTTGGCGCCATCGACGTACACGCCGGGGGCATCGCGGCGCGCGACCGCAGCAATGCCGTAGTCGTGCAGCAGGTCGATCACCGCCTGTTCGAGGCGGCCGACTAAATCGCGCACCCCCCAGCCCTTGCGGGTTAAATCCAGCATGACATAGGCGAGCAGTTGCCCCGGCCCGTGATAGGTCACTTGTCCGCCGCGATCCGTCAGCACCACCGGAATGGCGCCAGGTGATAGCAGGTGCTCGGGTTTGCCATTCAGCCCCTGAGTAAAGACGGGCGGATGTTCGACCAGCCAGATTTCATCGGGGCTATCGGCGCTGCGTCCGGCGGTAAATCGCTGCATCGCGTGCCAGGTATGCGTGTAATCGCGCCGGGTCAGCGGGCGTACCCGCAGGTTATTTTGCGACAGCTTTGGCATTCGCGCGCTCAAGTCGTCGGTTTGTTTCTGAATTCATGAGTTGCCCCCTGTTGATAATGCGCTTTTCGCTAAACTTCCACTCATTCTTGACGATATCTCACTTAGCCGGGCAGTGCCTGGACGGGGTTTTGCGCGTCGTACTGTTAATAATGTAAGCCACTTGCAGGACAGCATCCATGCCGATGCACGAGCAGTTTTCACAGCAACTCGAAGCCTACAGCGAATGGAAGCTGCGCATGGTCGCGCATATCCGCGCGTATCAGGAGTGGCTGCTTAATAATGGACTCAACGAGCCGGAAGACGATTTACGCATTTTCGAATTGGTGGAAGCGCTGAAGTCAGACGCATTAACCGTCGCCTTCGTCGCGGAATTTTCGCGCGGCAAAACCGAGTTGATCAACGGAATTTTCTTCGCCGATTACCAGCGCCGCTTGCTGCCGTCGTCGGCGGGGCGTACCACCATGTGCCCGACCGAATTGTTTTACGACAAGGCCGCCGACCGCGCCTACATTCGTTTATTGCCGATCGAAACCCGTTCCGAAGACACCACCATCGCCCAGTACAAACACAATCCGATGTATTGGACCACCATCGATCTCGACACCAGTTCGCCCGACATCATGGCCGAGTCGTTTAAAGAAATCGTGCGCGTGAAAAACGTCAGCGTCGCAGAAGCCGAACGCATCGGCTTATATCACCCCGACCCGGCGACGCCCGATGCGCCACCGCCCGCGCAAGTCGAGGTGCCAGTGTGGCGCCACGCGATGATCAGTTTTCCGCACGCGTTGCTCAAACAAGGGTTGGTGGTGCTCGACACGCCGGGATTAAACGCGCTCGGCAACGAGCCTGAGCTCACCATGGAAATGATTCCGGCGGCGCAGGCGGTGATGTTTATTCTGGCCGCCGACACCGGTGTGACCAAAACCGACCTCGACATGTGGAAGCATTGCATCACGCCGCACATGAATATCGCCGACGGCGGCGTGCTGGCGATTCTCAATAAGGTGGATACCTTGTGGGACGATCTTAAACATCCGGCCGATGTCACGCAGAGCATCGAGTCGCAATGTATCGCCACCGCCGAAATGCTCGGCCTCAACCGGTCGCAGGTGTTTCCATTATCGGCGCAGAAGGGATTGCTCGCAAAAGTGAAGCAGGACACCGCGCTGTTGGCGCGTAGCGGGCTCTTGCCTCTCGAACAATATTTGTCTGAACATGTGGTGCCGTCGCGCCAACGCATCGTGCGCGACAATGTGGTCAGCCGCATCGGTGCGCGCATCGAGAGCACGCAACAGCTATTGCAGGGCCGCTTTAACGCCGCGCAGGGCCAGTTGAACGAATTGCGCTCATTGAGCGGCAAAAACACCGATGTGATTTTGCAGTTGATGAACAAAGCGCGCGAAGCGCAGGCGAACTACAAAAAGAACGTGGAGAATTTTCAGACTAGCCGCCATGTGTTGACGCAACA
>JACQEQ010000338.1 GCA_016200445.1 Gammaproteobacteria bacterium
GCGGCGCCGGCGCGTGCGGTGCGGCCGATGCGGTGCACGTAGTCTTCGGCGTCTTGCGGCAAGTCGTAGTTGAACACGTGACTGACGGCGGGGATGTGCAGGCCGCGCGCGGCAACGTCGGTGGCGACCAGAATCTGCAAGGTGCCGTCGGTGAATTCTTTCAAAATGCGCAAGCGTTGCGTTTGTGGCACGTCGCCCGACAACACACCGGCTTTGTAATTATTGCCGCGCAAATAATTGCCGATGCGTTCGGCGACCGGCTTGGTGTTGACAAATACCAGCGCGCGCGTCACCGGCTTGGTGCGCAGCAGGCCCAGCAGCAACGGAATTTTTTCTTCGTTAGCCGGGAAGTACACCGACTCGGTCACGCGCTCGGCAGTCATGCGCTCCGGCGAGATCGATACCTGCTTGGGGTTGTTCATGTGTTCGTAGGCGAGTTCCGTCACGCGATGCGACAGCGTGGCCGAAAACAGCAAGCTCAACCGCTGCTCGGGCTTGGGCAAGCGGCGCAGTAAAAAACGAATGTCGCGGATAAAACCCAAATCGAACATGCGATCGGCTTCGTCCAACACCATCACCTGGGCTTCGCGCAGGTCGTAAATACTTTGTTTGAAGTAATCGATCACGCGACCAGGCGTGCCGATCAACACATCGACGCCTTCTTCGAGCATTTTTTTCTGCGCTTCGAAACCGGTGCCGCCGTAGACCAGCCCGAGTTTGAGGCCGGTGAATTGGCCGAGGGTCACGGCATCGTTGTGGATCTGCACCGCCAGCTCGCGCGTCGGCGCAATGATCAGCGCGCGCGGTTGGTTCACGCGGCGGCGGGGACTGGCGGGCTGGGTCAGCAGGCGGTGATACATGGCAATCAAAAACGCGGCGGTTTTGCCGGTGCCGGTTTGCGCCTGGCCCATGACGTCTTGCCCTGCCAACGCCAGCGGTAAGGTCTGCGCCTGAATCGGGGTACAACGCGTGAAACCGGTCGATTGAATCCCGCGCAGTAGTGTTTCCGGTAAATTTAAACTGGCGAAGGTGATGTCGGACAAGTGATCCGCTAACGGCACATGCACCGGAATGGGGTCGGGTAGTGACTCGCTATCGGGCAGAGTGGAAGGTGCCGGGCCAAACCATAGTCCGATGGATTTAACTAAGCTGGACAAAAATGACACTGGATTGATGTTTCCGTAATGATGTCACGATCAGTGCGATCGAAACGAAAAACCATTGTACAGAACAGCAGCGACAGGGCACCAGCGAATTGCACGGCAGGTCCCGCACCGGGCCGGGCGACCGCTGTGCGGCAACCCGGCCCACAATGCCTGCGAACAGAATTACTTGTGGTGCATTAAGGTTCCAGAGTTGCCTTCAAAATGACGACCGGATCTTGCGGTACGTCTTTCGGGAAGGGTCCGCCCGAACCGGTAGGCACCTTGCGAATCTTGTCCACGATATCCATGCCCTGCGTGACTTTACCGAACACAGCGTAGCCCCAGCCTTCTTGTGTGGGTGAGCGATGATTTAGAAAATCGTTATCGACGACGTTGATGAAAAACTGCGAGCTGGCCGAGTGCGGCATGTTGGTGCGCGCCATCGCGAGTGTGCCGCGATTATTTTTCAGGCCGTTTTCTGCTTCGTTGTCGATGGTGGGCTTGGTGTCTTTGCGCTTGTAGTCTTGCGTGAACCCGCCGCCCTGCAACATGAAGCCGTCGATGACACGATGAAATATCGTGCCGTCGTAGAAGCCTTCATTCACATAGGCCAGAAAGTTTTCGACCGACTTGGGTGCTTTCTCGCGATCGAGTTCCAGCTGAATGTCACCGAAATTGGTTTTAAGTCGAACGTGTGGATGCATGTTGTCCCCTGCGATGGCGTAAGTGTTAAATGAGAATGCGATGGCTACGGCGAGCGCTAACACGCCCCAAATTTTTTTAAACATCTGCATCATGTCCGTCCCCTCGTTAGCTACAAGAAGCACACATGATAGTGGGTTTAAAATTGCGCGCAAAGGGCAATTGACGGTATTTCAGTCAGAACACACCGTGTTGCAAAGTGCGTGCGCAACTTGCCATGCAGTAATTATCGCGCCTAGCATCAGGGCCTAAATATTCTGGTTATTTCGTCGCAGGCACTTAGAATGAGCGTTTTACATCCTGACAGGGGAATGACTTTGATTGTGAATACCGCGTGGCGAAATTGCTGGCTCGCATCTGTGTTGGTGCTCGCCGCTTGTGTGAGTAAAGAATCCCAAGTTGCACAGTTTGTCGAACGCGGTGAACAACTCTTTACGGCGGGCAATTACTCGCAGGCGCGCTTGGAATACGCAAACGCATTACAGCTCGTACCGGACGATGCGAATGCGAATTTTCATATGGGTCAAGTGCTAGAAAAATTACAGGGGCCGCGTGCCGCGCTTTTGTTGTATCAACGAATTGCAAATACCAGCCCGCTGTACGCCGCTGCACAAGTGCAGTTGGCGCGCGCGTTGTTAAGCATCGACGCCGTGGATAAGGCGCTGGCAACAACGGGCCAGGTCTTGGTGAGCAATCCGAATAATGCGGGCGCGTTGCTGGTTCGCGCCCGTGTGTTTGCACGCCGAGGCGATCAGGTGCGTGCCGAGCAAGATGCGCAGGCGGCGTTGCGCGCCGAGCCGAATCTGCTGGAAGCGACGGTATTTTTATCGGACTTGGCGCTACGTAATGGCCACGTCGACGAAGCCATTGCGCAATTGCAGCAGGCATTATTACGCAGCCCGCAACAGGCGGCGTTGCAGGCGATGCTGGCAGAAGCGCTCGCGCAACAAGGCGACGTGCAACAGGCGTTACAGTTACTACAAACCTGTATCCGTGTTCAGCCGCAGGAGCTGCAACATCGGTTACGGCTGGCGGCGGTCTACACGCGCACGGGCCAGTTAGACGACGCTGAGAACACCCTACGTGAAGCATTAACCGCCTTGCCCGACAGCGATGACGCACGGCTTGCGTTGGTGGACTTTATGGCGCGCCAGCGCGATACCACGAGCGCGGAGCATTTGTTGCAGAGTTACATCGCACAGCAGCCGCGCTCGTTCGCGTTGCAGTTTGGGTTGGCGGCCTTGTATGAGCGCGAACAGGCCGACGATAAAACCAAACAGGTCTATCGTGACATTATTGCGCGCGACGCGGCGGGCATCGATGGCCAGTTAGCGCGCTTTAAATTCGCGCAATGGCTGGCACTTCACGGGGCGCGCGACGAAGCGGAATTGCTACTCAATGACGATGCAAAAAATAATGTCGCGGATTCCGAAGCGCTATTGTTGCGCGCGCGCTTGGCGCTGGATCGCGGTGCGTTTGATCGTGCCACGCCGGATATTCGTGCGGCATTGCAGGTGCAACCCAAGTCAGCGGTGGCGTGGCGGCTACTGTCACGCGCCCAGTTTGCGCAGGCCGATGTGTCACAGGCGTTAGAAAGCCTGCAAAAAGCGCGCGACGCGAATCCCCATGATGTCGAATCGCTGCTGGCTTACGCGCAACTGCAAGCGCAACTCGGTCAAGCCGAAGCCGCCATCGGTGCATTGCAAATATTTCTGAAGGAGAATCCGGCGCAAAGTGCGGTGGCTGAAGCGTTATTGCAAGCCTATGTGCTCAAGCCGGATTGGAAGTCGGCGATGGCGGTGGCGGAGCAGATCAAAGCAACGTCGCTGGATCCGGGTTTGGGTTATTACTACAGCGGCTGGGTTTACCAACAGAAAAAAGCCTATGCGGCCAGCATCAAACAGTTCGAGGAAGCACTCCGCTCGAATCCGCAATCGTACGAGCGCTTGGCAGGAATTGTAAAAAGTTATCTGGCGCAGAAACAACCGGCACGTGCTGCACAGCGTATCAAGCTCATCTTGAAACAGTTCCCGCAACTCGCGCATGCCTATAATTTACTGGGCGAAGTCAGTCTGGCGCAAAAACGCAGCGACGATGCGCAAACTGCGTTTCGCAAAGCGCTACTGGCCGATGCGCGTTATGCACCTGCCTATCGTAATCTTGCGGCCGTGCGCGCAGCACGCGGTGCCAACGCTGATGCGATCAAAATTTATCAAGAAGGGATTTTTGCAACGCACGGCGATGTGAGTTTGCTGTTCGCACTGGGCGCGGCCTACGAACGTCAGGGCGATCGTGCACAAGCCATGCAGCAATACGAAAGCGTACTTGCCAAAGAACCGTTATCGTTCGCCGCGATGAACAACTTGGCGATGTTGCTGATCACGGACAAACCCGACGCGGCACGTTTGGCCAAGGCCAAGGAACTGGCGAATCGCCTGAGAATAAACAGCAATCCCGCCTATCTCGATACCGTGGGTTGGGTGTATTACAGTAACGGGGATTTCGCAGCAGCGGTGCCTTATCTCGAACGCGCAGCACAGGGCTTGGCGCAGGTGCCGGTGGTGCATTATCACCTAGGCGCAGCGCTTGCCAAGCAAGGCGATGCGGTTGCTGCGCGGCGTCACTTGCAAGAGGCGTTGCGGCGCCAAGTCGAGTTTCATGGCATCGATGACGCACAGGCAACTTTGGATCTGTTGACCAAGCGCCGAGGGCGGTGATTACCCGGCGCATGATTTGACAATTGGTGTTCTGCGGAATTCGCCTATGCGCCGTGAAATTCTTCCTGTGTTATTGATCGAAGGTAATCCCCGCGACGCGGTGCTGGTACAAACGCAACTGCTGGAATTCGCGCCGGACGAATTTGAAATCACGGTTGTGGATCGGTTATCGCGTGCACAGCAGCAGCTTAAAGAGAGCGCCTTCGCTGCTATTTTATTAGATCTGTCACTCCCTGATTCTTCTGGAATTTCAGCCCTAAGCCGCACTAAGGCAGCGGCTCCTCAGGTGCCGATTATTGTCTTGAGCGGAATCGACGACGAGTCGATGGCGTTGCATGCCGTGCAACACGGCGCGCAAGACTATCTCGTGAAAGGTCGCGCCGACGGTCACGTAATTGCACGCGTGATTCGCTATGCGATGCAACGGCAGCGTGCCGATGAAGAGCTGCGCCGTGCGCATAATCTGCTGGAACAACGCGTGATGGAACGCACTGCATTTTTGAAGGTGACGAACCGTCGTTTGCATGAGGAGATCGCCGAGCGCGAACGTACCGAGGAAACCTTACGCAAGGAACGCGACTTCAGTTCGGCGATTCTCGACACCGTGGGTGCGATCGTGGTGGTGCTGGACCCGCAAGGCTGTTTAGTACGTTGTAATCGTTATTGCGAACAAGTTATGGGCTATCTTGAAGCAGAGATTAAAGGCCGCCAGGTGTGGGATGTGTTTCTCGAGCCGGAGGTAGTGGCGCGTGTACAACCGGTATTTGGCGATCTGTTAGTGCGCAAGAGCGGTAATAAATACGAGAACTATTGGCTTACAAAAGACGGCCGCCAGCGTTTAATCGACTGGTCAAATACCGTGCTTGTCGACTCGCAGGGCGCGGTCGAATTCGTGATTGCCACGGGTATCGATATCACTGAAAAACGCGCAACCGAGGAATTAGAGCGTCAGCATCTTTTTGATCTTGCACATGTGTCACGTCTGAGTACTATGGGGCAAATGGCTACCGAAATCGCGCATGAACTCAACCAACCTTTGTGCGCAATCGCGAGCTTCAGTGATTCTTGTCTACGGATGTACGATTCCGGTAAATTCGATCCCCAAGAAGTACGGCAAGTGTTGCAGGAAATCGGCGAACAGGCCCAGCGCGCCGGTGAGGTGATTCGACGTATTCGTAAATTCGTGCGTAAAGAACCTGCCGAACGGATTCTGGTGAGTTTGAATGAATTGGTGAGTGATGTCGTCCGCCTTACATTGGTTGAGGCGCGTTGGAATCAGGTTGATATTCGTACTGAGTTGGCCGAAGCATTGCCCGCCGTGAAAGTAGACAAAATTCTGGTCGAACAAGTGATCCTTAATCTAGTGCGCAACGCGATTGAAGCCATCGCACATGCGGGCGGAACGCGACGCGAAATCGTGATCGCTACGGGCGCGCGCGACGATGGAACATTGGAAGTAGCAGTACGTGACACTGGACCCGGCCTGCCGCAAAATGTCGCTGAAAATATTTTTCAGCCGTTTTTTACTACTAAGCCCCAAGGTATGGGAATGGGTTTGACGCTGAGTCTGTCGATCGTGAAAGCGCACGATGGACAACTGACAGCAGAAGCCAACACCGGGCAGGGAACAACGTTCCGGCTGGTTTTGCCTGCGATTAAAATTTAAGGAGAGTGACGATGCAACAAGACCCGATCGTATATGTTGTGGATGACGACGAAGCTATTCGCAGCGCTTTGCGTTTGCTAATGAAGTCTGCGGAACTGCGCGTGGTGACTTGTGCGTCAGCCGAGGAATTCCTAAAAACATATAAACCAGAGCTGCCCGGCTGTCTGGTGCTCGATGTTCGCATGCCTGGAATGGGCGGTCTCGATTTGCAAAAACTGTTGA
>JACQEQ010000342.1 GCA_016200445.1 Gammaproteobacteria bacterium
GCCGGCGCAGGTAGCGCAGCACGACTTCAAGCGTGATGTCGGCGCGGATCATGACCATGTCGAAGTCCATCAACGCGCCGACGGTTTCTTCTTCGTACGACAATGCCGATTGCAAGCGGGCACGATTTTGTTCATCGAGCGAACGCAACACGTCTTGGATGACGTCCTGCGGCAAGTCCGGGGCGAGGTCGGCGATTTCTTCGGTGTCGAGGCTTTCAGCTGCGGCCAGCAACTCGGCGCGGTCCATGTTCTCGATCAACATCTCGCGCACCGCGTCGGATACTTCGAGCAGGATTTCGCCGTCGCGTTCGGCCTTCACCAAGTCCCACACGATGAGACGCTGATCGCGCGGCAAAGCTTCGAGAATGTAGGCCACGTCGGCCGGATGCATCTGGTCGAGCTTGTGGTGCAGCTCGGTCAGATTCTGTTTATGCACCAGGGTTTCAACCAGGTCGTGACGGGGCATGTCTTGCCGATGCACCAGCTCTTCGACGAGCTTGTGCTTGTTGAGCAGGATGAGCACCTGCTGCAAGTTTTCAGCGGCGCTGTCGAGCGGTTTAATTTCTTCGGTTTCGGCCATAACTACTCGATCCGTCTCGTAAGCGGCAGCGCATTCTAGAAAACAAATGCGGGCCGGGTCCATGTTTATCTCTACAGCCGATCATGCTGCCAGCCGATAGAACGCACAGGGCAGTCTTATTGACACCGTGACGATGGCGGCGTGCGCATGAGTTCAGCTAAAAAAAACTCTCCCGTGGTCGGTCTGATTCTGGCCGGTGGCGGTGCACGTGCTGCATATCAGGTCGGTGTACTCAAGGCCATTGCCGATATTTTGCCGCCTAACGCCGCCAATCCGTTTCCGATTATCTGCGGCACCTCGGCCGGCGCGATCAACGGCGCGGCACTGGCCATCGACGCCACGCGTTTTCAATACGCAGTGCGCCGGTTAACCCGGGTGTGGCAAAACTTTCATGTGAGTCATGTATTTCGTTCCGACGCGCTGGGCATCGCCGCCAGCGGCATGCATTGGCTGGCGGCGTTTCTGGCCGGTGGACTGGGGCGTTTTAATCCGCACGCCTTGCTCGACCGCGAACCGCTCGAACACCTGCTGCGCCGCCACATGCCCTGCCACCTGATTCAAAATTCCATCGATGCGGGCGCACTGCGCGCCTTCAGCGTGACCGCCGCAGGCTATACATCGGGCCAATCCGTGACATTTTATCAAGGCGTCAACGGAATCGAACCCTGGACCCGCGCACGACGCGTCGGCGTGGCCGCACGCATCACGCAAAATCATTTGATGGCCTCGTCGGCGATTCCGTTTATTTTTCCCGGCGTAAAACTCGGCCGCGAGTATTACGGCGACGGTTCGCTGCGCCAGATCGCTCCCATCAGCCCGGCGTTGCACCTGGGCGCCGAACGGTTATTCGTCATCGGGGTGCGGCAAGAACGCAATGGCGAACCGGTGAAGTCCATTTCGATGGGTTATCCATCGTTGGCGGAGCTCGCCGGTTACGTGCTTGACAGTATTTTCCTGGACGCGCTTGAAATCGATCTGGAACGTTTAAACCGCGTGAACAAAACCATCAGCCTGATACCGTCGCACCATTTGGAAGAAGCGCAAGTGAGCCTGCATCCGGTGGATGTGCTGGTTATTTCGCCCAGCGAAGACATGAATCGCATCGCCGGCCGGCACGCCATGGAATTGCCGCGCCCGGTGCGTTTGTTATTGCGCGGCTTAGGCGCCATGAAACGCCGCGGATCAAGCTTGGTGAGTTATCTGTTGTTCGAAGAAGGCTACACCCGCGCGTTGATGGATTTAGGCTATAAAGACACCCTCAAGCGCAAAGACGAAATACTGCGGTTTCTGGGGCACGACACCGCAAAAATTGCGAATCAAGACAGCGGCACATCTTCGTAAATCGCCGCCAGCGACACGTCAAGACTCAGGCACTGCAAATGTACGTCTCCGGTGGTGACAATTTGACCTCGCCAGCCATCGACCCGGCGATGCACCTCGACTTCAATATGGTTTTGGGATAACAACACATACTCTTGCAGACTATCGATACTGGTGTAAGCCAGTAGTTTTTCGCGACGGTCGATGCGTTCCGTGGTTTCGGAGAGCACTTCCACGATCAGACAGGGCTGGGTACGATAATACGTGGCACGGTCGTCTGGATTGCAGGCCAGCATCAGATCAGGGTAATAAAACGCATCATCGCTCGCCACACGTAGGCGCACCTTCATATCGGACATAAACAAACGGCACGGCGTGCCTCGCAACTGAGCATGCAGTAGCGCGAACAGATTGCCCGCGATCAAGTTATGCCGGTCACTGGTTCCGACCATTGCATAGACTTCGCCGCCGATGTATTCGTGACGCACCTCGCTGCTCTCTTCACCTTTGATGTACTCTTCGACTGACAGCTGCTGGTGTTTGGGTCGTGGGGCCATGAATTCGTCTCGTGTGCAATGGTGGTTGCAAACCAAAATAGCGCAGCGCTTGGTGCGGTGCAATTGCCACTGCTGTTTAGTGCGAAGCCGGTAAGCTTAAATTGGCATTTATCCCTGTATTAGCGCTACCCTGCGCATCCATTATTGAGCCCATTACCTATGCTGAGTTACCGCCACGCCTTCCATGCCGGCAATTTTGCCGATGTTATAAAACACGCCACATTGACGCTGGCGTTGCAGTCGCTGCTAAAAAAAGCCGCGCCCTTGTGTTATCTCGACACGCACGCGGGCTCAGGCACCTACGATTTACACGGCGCACCGGCGCGTAAAACCGGCGAAGCGCGCGATGGCATTCAGCGTCTGTGGCAGCGCACTGACATCCCGGAAACCTTGGCGCCGTATCTCGACATTGTGCGTGCGTTCAATGCGGATAAAGAATTGCGTTACTATCCCGGCTCGCCGCGCTTGGTTCACAGCCAGTTACGGGCTAACGACCGCATGGTGTTGATGGAACTGCACACCACGGAGTATCCGCTGCTCAAACAGGAATTCACCGCCGACGCGCGCGTGGCCGTGCATCATGTCAATGGCTTCGAAGGCCTGAAAGCCTTTGTGCCTCCCAAGGAACGACGCGGCATCGCGCTGGTGGATCCCAGCTACGAAATCAAAACTGACTTTGACAATGCGGTAGCCGCGATCCATGCCGCCTACGAACGTTGGGCCACCGGCGTGTACCTGCTGTGGTACCCGGTGCTGGAACGCACCTTGGTCAATCGTCTCGAACGGCGCCTGCACGAAACCGGCATCAAGAAAATCTTGCTGGCGGAATTGTGCGTGCGTGCGGACGATTCCGCCACCGGCCTGAACGGCTGCGGCATGGTGGTGATTAATCCGCCCTGGCAGCTCGATGAACAACTCAAAACGCTGCTACCGTGGTTACATCAAGTCCTGGCACCGAAGGGTGCCGGCGGTCAGCGGGTCGAATGGTTGGTGCACGAATAACGCACGAACCGGCCTACGCATGCACATCGCAACCGGTAACGTTCAACTCTGCCGCGCCGCGAGCGCTTTCTCGATGCGTCGGTCAGGCACAAGCCACATCAACGCAACAGCCACATACAATCCTTGGGCGATCCATTGATTAACGAACGCCAACGGAATTGCGGCTGCGTAGAGCACAACCGACAGGTTGCCTTTGCGGTCTTTACCGATGGCTTTTGCGAGTAGCGAGTCTTTACCTTCGGTGGAGATGATGGCGTGGGCGAGAATCCAGTAGGCGGTCCCCGCCATCATCAGCACGCCTCCATAAACCGCCGTCGGCAACGGTGCAAAATGGTTCTCACCCATCCAGCCGGTCACAAAAGGAAACAGCGATAACCAGAACAATAAATGCAGGTTTGCCCAGAGGACGCCCGCACTGACGCGGTGCGTGGCGTGCAACATGTGGTGGTGGTTATTCCAGTAGATCCCGACATAAACGAAGCTCAACACATAACTCAAGAAAACCGGTAACAAGGGCTGCAACGTTGCGAGGTCTTCACCATGTGGCACCTTCAACTCCAACACCATGATCGTAATAATGATCGCCAGCACGCCATCGCTGAACGCTTCAAGTCGGGTTTTATGCATAGATTTTCCGTTCTGCGCTGTTAACGTGCGAAAGCAAAGCAACGCCTAACGTGACTTCAATTCGAGTGCCTCGGTTCGGTTCTCAGCTTGGTAGACGAGTTCCATATAGGGCACATTTAGTAAACATAACTTTCGTCGGCGAAGAGCTGGAGTCGAAACATATGCGGCACATCCTTCAAACGAAAGCGATGCCGTTGCCCGGTGGCAATGGCGCTTTTCCGCAGCCGCTTATCAGGAATGACCAGCACATCGCCAGGCATCAAGATGTTCATGTCCGGGCGTTTGTCGCGCAACGCCTGATTGTCTGGCGAATCCCAGACGGTCTGTGCCAGCAAGCCATTTTCGTAAGCGATATTAGCGAGACTGTCACCGGGGCGAATGATGTGCTGCTTCGGCATAGGCGCACTCCAGGCGTCCATTTTTTAGTGTGCGGCTCGCCTGCAGTATAGAAGAATTTGCACAATATTTTTTCAAGTCGACAAGGCGTGCACTTGCGGTGCGCGCCTTGTCCCTTGCTAAATTGACAAGCTATGCCCCCAAAGTTGGGTAATCGGAATAGCCCTTGATGCCCGGCGTGTACAACGTGCTGTAGTCCGGTGCGTTCAGTGGCGCGTTGGTTCGCCAGCGCTGCGGCAAATCCGGGTTGGCCAAGAAGCTACGCCCGACCGCGACCAGGTCGCCTTTGCCGGCGGCCAGATCGCTTTCTGCGCGCGCCCGGTCATAGCCGCCGGAGAGGATCAACGTGCGCTTAAACACCCGGCGCATGATTTGTTTCATTGAATCGGGCACCGCAGGCGCGCCTTGCGACGAGTGATCGACGATGTGCACGTAGACCAAGCCGATTTTGTTGAGCTGCTCGGTTACGTACGCATAGTCCGCCTCCATCGCGTCGTACGACGGCATGTCATTGAACACGCCAAACGGCGACAGGCGAATCCCGACTTTGTCTTTGCCGATGACTTCCGCCGTTGCTGCGGCCACTTCCAGCACAAAGCGCGCACGGTTTTCGATGCTGCCGCCGTAACGGTCGGTGCGCAAGTTGGAGTTAGGGCGCAAGAACTGTTCGAGTAAATAACCGTTGGCGGCGTGCAGCTCGATGCCGTCAAATCCGGCTGCCACGGCATTCTTCGCCGCGTGCACAAACTCTTGCAGCGTGTCGCGAAGGTCGGCTTCGCTCATCGCCAGAGGGACCGGTTGTGGTTGCATGCCCTTGGCGTCGGTATACATTTCGCCCGCCGCAGCCACAGCCGACGGTGCCAACACGCGTGCGCCGGCCGGTAAATTCAGCGCGTGGCCGATGCGCCCGGTGTGCATCAACTGCACAAAGATTTTTGCACCTTTGGCATGCACTGCGTTGGTCACCAACGACCAGCCCGCGACTTGCGCAGACGAAAATATTCCTGGGATACGCGGATAGCCAAGACCATTCGGCGACGGCGACGTGCCTTCGGTAATGATCAACCCGGCACTTGCGCGCTGGGCGTAGTACTCCGCCATCATTTCGTTCGGCACATTCCCAGGGGCGCGATTGCGCGTCATCGGTGACATCACAAAACGATTCTGCAATTTGATCGAGCCGAGTTGATAGGAGGAAAACAACGTGGTGTTCTCGTTCTTGCTGGTCATATAGATTCTCCATGCTATGAGTGATAGGTCGTGCAACTACGCTTGTTGAAATAGTGGTGCAAATACCTCGCGTGCGAAGTGCTCCAGCGTGGTGGCCGTGGTGTTGGCCGCGCTGCGTTGGGCGGTGTTCTGAATCGTTCCGGCGTTGAATGCGACATTCATCTCGAGGAAGTTGCTTGCGACATCCGCCGAAATTCCTGCGCCTTCTAAACCTTTCTTGAAGTCCACGTCGGAAAACTGCACGTAGGACAGGTCGGGTTTGCCGATTGCAGCACCCAGGATCGAGGTGGCTTCCTGCATCGAATAATCACGCGGCCCCAAAATTTCGCGCACAGTAATTCCTGTAAACGTAAGTGCCTTGAGTACTTCCGCCGCAATACTGGCAATGTCACGTGTTGCCACCATCGGCAACCGGGTGTCTGGCCGCATCGCGCTACCGTAAATGCCGGCATGCTTGATGAGCCCGATCGCACCGAGGTGGTTCTCCATGAAATAGGCCGGACGCAGGATCACCGCAGCGAGTTCAGCGACGCTGCGCACCGCGTTCTCGAATTCGTGCAAGCCGAGAATCGGGCCGGTGCCGGCGGACAACCCGGCACCGAGACTGCTCAACACCACGACGCGCTGGATACCGGATGCCTTGACCGCTTCGATTAGATTCGCACCCAGGCGCCGTTGATCCGCACGCATGTCCGCTGCCGTGTAGTGTGGCGGTATCATCAGGAAGGCAGCATCGGCACCTCGCAATGCCGTGGTCACGAAGTCGACATCCTCCAGCGCACCGGCAAAAACTTCTGCACCTTTTCGAGCCAGGGGTGCGAGCTTGTCTTTGCTACGCCCGGCCGCGCGCACTTTCACACGGTGCGCGAGCAACTTCTCCGCCAACACACCACCGATATGACCGGTGGCACCTATCACTGTAACAATGCTATTCATTTTGCGATCTCCTATTCCTTAAGTTATGTAACTGTAATAGTTACGTTTAATGTCGAAAAACTGCCTCATTACACTGATTACCGCTACCACCTGCCGCCGCATGAACGAATTGCGACTGCAGACTCTACCCATCATATTACGTAACCATTTCAGTTACGTTTATGGGCAAAAAAAATCACATCGCCTGTTCAATGTCCGCCAACATCACTTTTTGCAGCTCGCGCTCGTACACGCTTTGCGCCTTGTGCAAGTGAGCGGCCAGTGTGCCACGCACTTTGCAACTCACCGGGCATTTACGGTTTTCCGGATTTTCGTGTAACGAGACCAACTCCCGCTCCTCCATGACGGCGCGATAGATATCCAGCAGTGAGATTTGCTTGGGCGTACGCGCCAGCGTGAATCCACCGGCATTGCCGCGCTCGGCGTGAATCAATCCCGCGCGATTCAGGTCGCCGAGAATGCGGCGTACCACCACAGCATTGGTATTGACGGTCCGCGCCAACACCTCTGACGACGCTTTTTCGGCGAGGTACGCCAACGCGGTCATGATATGGACGGCCATGGAAAAGCGGGTGCTCGATGTCATATGTAACCAATATAGTTACGTTTAAATAATAATGCAAGACCAACAATACAATGAACTGTATTGTTACCTTGGGTAGTGAAGTAATTCTGGGTTACTGATTGTACTTACTCATAAGTCGGTAATATAGGCGACAGAAGGGGCCTTGAAAAATGAGCGGACGAGTTGCGGCATTTTCTGGATTTGGGCCAGTTGGGCATCAATCTTGTCGCGCAGGTTTTCGCCCTTGCGTAAGGGGCGCCGTGCGACACCGGTTCGCTTGACATGACTCCACACCAATTCATCAGGGTTCAGGTCTGGTGCATAGCCCGGCAGAAAGTGGAGTGTCAGGCGACCCTTCGTGGACGCGACATAGTTTTTCACGAGGGCTGTTTTGTGGGCGGGCAGACTGTCGAGCACCAAGTGCACCGGCTTTTTGCGGTGACGCATCATCTTCTTGAGCAACGTGACAAACAGATCAGAGTTGAGAGCCCCCTGGTACGTGCAGTACCAGAACGCGCCCCGCGCGGTCACCGCCGAGGCGGCGCTGATCGATTGGCGTTGCCCAGGACGCTCAACCACGGGCGTCTGTCCTTTTACGCCCCAGGTCTTGCCCTGTACGGTGTCGGCGCGAAATCCGGATTCATCCCAGAAATGCACCTCGGCGCCTTGCTGCTTGGCCTGCCGGGCAAGACTCGGGTAAATCTCCCGCTGCCACTTCTCAATAGCCTCTGGGTCGCGCTGATAGGCGCGCTGCAAGGGCTTCTGCGGTGTCAGTCCCAACTTTGCCAACAGTTCGCCGACCGCCGTCACGCCCAAGTGAATGTCGAACTTCTTCTCGATCAAATCCGCCACCAC
>JACQEQ010000343.1 GCA_016200445.1 Gammaproteobacteria bacterium
CAAGGAATGGCGCAGCATCGAAACTAAGGCTGCGCAGTAACCGGATATTCACTGCTGACAGAAACTGACAATCGCAGCACTTATGCTGCTACGCACCAATCACTCACTGCGGAGAATTACCATGCTCGATCCCAATTTCGTCATCCTATATGTCGACAACCCATCCCTCAGCGCTACGTTTTACACTAACTTGCTCGGGCGGCCACCCATCGAATCCTCGCCGACTTTCGTGATGTTTGCGTTGGCATCGGGCGTCATGCTCGGCTTGTGGGCACGTCACACGGTTGCGCCTGTTGCCAAAGCATCAGGCGGCAGCGAACTTGCATTTACTGTGGAAAGCAACGCGGCCGTTAAAGCACTACATGCGGATTGGCACGGACACGGATTAAGTATCGCTCAGGCCCCTGTCGCGATGGACTTCGGCACGACCTTCGTCGCGCTCGATCCCGACGGCCATCGTCTGCGGGTGTTTGCACCCATGCCCGTCGATCATTCCGCCGCGTCGTAATAACGTCCAAAACGATTCGCCAGAAATTCTCGCAACGTGAAAGTTTCTTGCGTGACGAAGCCGTGAAATTTTTCCGGCTGCGCCAGCACCAGATCAACTACGGCGCAAATGCCGCCTGCTGTCGTGACCTGGATCGCCGACCATAACTTTCCGGCGATGGTGTGCGGGTAGATTTTTCGCACGTAGTTTTCTTCATACAATTGGCCGTGTTGATGGCCAGACACGGCGACATAGATCACCACCACATCCTGGGTGGTTTTGGGGATGGCATGTTCGAGCACGCGCTTGAGCGTGGGGCGGTCGTCGTTGAGCTTGAGCTCGTTCATCAACAGTTGGATTTTTTCGCAATGCCCCGGGTAACGCAGCGTTTTGTAGTTGAGGCGGCGCAGCTTGCCGGCATAGGTTTCGGCCAGCGTGCCCAGACCGCCCGAGGTGTTAAACGCTTCGTACACTAAGCCGTCGACGGTGATGGTTTCGTAGCCTTCGAGCGGCAGCACCTTGACGAGCTGACCATTCTCGATAGCTTCGCAGAAATTTCCGTATTCGTTGATGAGTCCGTCGGTCGACCAGGTGAGCGAATATTTCAGGGCGTTATTCGGGTTCACCGGCAGCGCACCGACGCGCATCTTGACCGATTCGAGCGTGTCGAAATGTTGCATCAAGTCATTCGCCGCGACGCTGATGAAACCCGGGGCCAAGCCGCATTGCGGCACAAAAGCGCTGACCGCGCCCGTGCTCAGCTCTTTGACTTTGCGCGTGACTTCCACGTCTTCGGTCAGATCGAAATAATGCACTTTGAATTCGCGCGCCAGCTCCGCCACCAACGGGTTGCAGTAATACGGTAGCGCGGAAATCACGGCGTCCACTTTATTGTTGGCGAGAAATGCGTGCAGCTCGTTGCGCTTGGCGGCATCCAATGGTGCGATGCGCAAATTTTTCAAGCCATGCGTCTGGCGCACCCGGTCGGGTTCTTCGGCGCGCCGGTCGCTCAAAATCACTTCGTAGTCGCCGCTGTCGCATAACAGACATGCGATCAACGATCCGATTTTTCCAGCTCCTAATACCAGCACGCGTTGCATGGCCTATCCTTTCGTAACGAGTCGGTTAATTGTCGGCAACTACGCGCCGAAATTGAACTCGAACAAAATGAGTCTAGTTCAGATTCGTACCGGCCAGCCGCTACAAAAGATAGGCCGTCGAGTTACGTGATACGCAGGAGCGTGCCATGCGCACCGCACATCAAACCTATGCAGCTTTGCTCAGCGATGCGCTGTTGCGGCAACACAGCGCGTTAAAAAAAAGCACTGACGCGAAGTATCGGATTATTGCTCAAAAAAAACCTGGCGAGGCGGCCAGCCTTGACATCACACCGTTTGTAGCTACACCAAAACCAGCCGCCGCAGCCGCATTTTTCAGCGGCGTGCGCAGCGTTGCCGACTTGATTGCGGCCTATCACCGGGCGCGTGAATCTAAACCCTTTGAAAACGATCTGGCAACCATACGCGGCCAGGTGCACGACTACGCGCGCGCGTTCATGAGCCAGTTGTTGGCGCAGGCAGAAAAAACGTTCAGCACCGAGCAAGCGCGCCTGATTGCCGCTTGGGTTTGCAACCTTGATATTTATGTCGCCGTTAAAGCCGTGGAATCGCTGCTCAACAGCAAGGCGGATATGGCCTTACTGGAGATTGCGGCGGATTACAAATGGACGGTGCACTTCGATCACTTAGCAATCCGCTGCGGCCATGCCGGCCGACGCGACGCCGAGCGCGTGGTGGAAATGTTGCGCCAGCACCATGACTATGTTCCCACTCAAGTGGCGGGTGAAGACTTTTACCAATTCAGCGACGGCTGGAACGCGTACCCGCTCTATAAAATTCTCGATAACGGCCAGGTGTTGCGTTTGTTCATCGACCAGTCCGATGCACAACACAGCACGCAAATCATTCGCCACTGGAATCGTGTGTACGGATTCACCGCGCACCACATGGGCCTGCGTGCGACCCTGCTCGAAAACGGTGTGCGCCGCGCCGTAACCTTGCTTGAATTGACCGCTGCTCTAGCGCAGCGGCAAATCGCTGCACTCACACCCACCGGCGACTACACGCAAGGATTACTCTTGCAGGTATTCACTAAACCGGAACGTAATGCCGATATACCAGACGATCTCAAACTCGAGCTGCGCTTGATCGACCCTGAACTGGAACGTGCCGTGCAAAACGCAAAATTATTGGAATTAGTGTCGCGTGAAGAAGCCCCTGCAACGCTGGCGCCACACTACTTCGCGTTATACGGATTAAATTACGATGCGGCGAACCCGCTACATTCCGTACCGGCCTACCAGTATTTTTTACCGGCGCAAGCAGCGCATGTAATCAATACTTCGGTACAAACGAGTTAAGTAGAAACGGCCATGATCCCTGCCATATCGATTACCTTTGGTGATTTGTCGGTAGCCTTGGTCGAGCCCTCGATCACACAGCAGCACATCATCGTGAAACACCTGGCCACCTTGGGCGTGACGAACACGATTTGTTATCAAGACAAAGCGTCGGCATTGGCGGGCATCAACGATAGCGTGCCCGATTTAATGATCAGCGCCATGCATTTTCCCGACGGCACCGGCACCGAGCTTGCGCAAGCGCTGCGCAAAGATCCACGTACGGAGGATCTGTTGTTCATGCTGGTGTCGAGCGAAACCGCCTACCGCTATCTTGACCCGTTGAAACAGGCAGGCGTTATTGCAATCTTACCCAAGCCCTTCCAAGCCAGCGATTTACGCAAGGCGCTTAACACCACGCTCGACTTTTTATTGCCGGAAGAAAATCAACTCAATGTGGCAGCGGTCGAAGAGATGAAAGTGCTGGTGGTCGACGACAGTGTCACTGCCCGGCACCATATCCGCCGCGTGCTGAATAACATGGGCATTATGAATGTGACCGAAGTTGCCAACGGCCGCGACGCGATCGAACAGATCAAGCAGAACTTCTATGATTTGATCGTCACCGACTACAACATGCCCGAAGTCGATGGACAACAACTGACCCGTTATGTGCGTGAAAAAAGCACCCAGCGTTCGGTGCCGATCCTGATGGTCACTAGCGTGACTGATGAAACCCGGCTGGCGCAGGTACAGCAGTGCGGCGTCTCAGCCATCTGCGACAAACCATTTGAACCTTCAGGCATCAAAAATTTGGTGCGGAAGATGCTGTTGGTAGATTGAATCGGCTGCGCAGAACCACCCTACTGCTTCAACTTCATGACCCAGGCTTCAATCGCAGCACGCGCAGTACCGGGTGCCGCCGTAAGTATCCAGTGGTTACATTTTATTTCGACGATATCGCAGTGCGGCAAACTGGCGGCGTAGGCGCGATTAAGCTCGACACTGGACGACCTGTTGCCCACCGACAGCAACATTAATGCGGGGACCTTCGCAACCTGCAACGGTAACGGCTGGAACACCTGCACGACGTCCTGCAGGTACGTTGCCGTAGGAAAATATTTCAAATCTTCCCAGCATGATGAATACAAGCGCTCCATATCGGCGTCGCGTCCTTGGGCGAGCAATGCGCGCGCCTGTAGGTCAAGTTGCTCCAGATCCAGCGCCGTAAGTTCACGGCGATGTAATCCGGCTGTCCCGAGCCAACGCAGGATGGTGGCAGCGGCTTTAAGCGCCGCACGCGCCGCATTCTGCGGCAACCACCAATGCAACGCCTGCGGTTGAACCGGGTCGATTAATATCAAGCCCGCGACCCTGGCTGCATGGCGCTGCGCGAAATGCGCGGCAACATTCGCACCCAAGCTATGACCCACAAGCACGGCTCGCGCGTATCCGCAAACATCGAGTAGCGCGCACAGGTCGGCGCACCAGACATCAATCCCGACCACACCCCGATCAACCGACGCTGCATGGCCGCGCAGATCAAGCCGTAGTGTGTCCCAGCTGCGCGTCAACTCTGTGTGCTGGAGAAACTCGCTGAAGCGGGTGTGATTACTGGCAACGCCGTGTATGAATAGCAATACGCCGCGCGATTCAGGCGCCTGGTGTTGCCAATAGCTGATGCGTGCCCCGTCGTTGCGGATCAGCGTGTGCTTGACGTCCTGAAAGGTTGTCAACCGTGCGCTACTCGATCAACCCCGGAATTTTTTTCACTAACGCGTTTTTCTCGGCGGTGGCGGCGCCGGTCAATGCGAAACCGCGCATCCATCCATTGGGGTCGGTGAAGGTCGCGCGCACGCCGTCGCCTTGTGTTTCCACCTGCCATTCGCCCGGCCAATTCGGCGGCGGCGGCAATACCGACACTGGGTAGGCGGGGGTCTTGACAGTAACCGGCATGGCCGGATAAACCACCGGCGTGCTTGTTCCTGCCAAGGTTTTTGCCAATGCGCGCGCTGCATTCATGATGGGCTGCACGAAGTACAGCGAGTGTCCGGCCACTTCAGCACAATCGCCCAACGCATACACGTCGGCCGCGCTGGTGCCCAGCAAACGATCGGTAACAATACCGCGATTCACCTGTAACCCGGCGGCTTCAGCGACATGCAAGCGTGGCCGCAATCCCACGGCGGACAACACCAGATCGACCTCCAGCTCGCGCTGCTCGCCGCTGTCGTCGGCTTTCTTCAATACCAATTTTAATTTTTTGCCATGGTGATGTACCGCTGCGAGCATCGAGCCCAAGTGCCAATTGACCCCTGCCTTGGCCAGGGCATCGCGCAATAGCATTTGCCCGGCTGCGGGAAGAAAGCGCGCCAACGGTCCGTGACCCGGGTCGATCACGTGCACAACTTTGTGTGCGGTGCACAAGTCATTGGCGAATTCGCAGCCGACCAAGCCCGCACCCAAGATTGCAATCTGCTGCGCGTCGTTCAATGCGATGCGAAAACGCCGGTAGTCGTCGAGATCGTTGATGGAAATTAAACTGTCGCCGCCGTCACCCGCAACCGTAACCCGCACCGGGTCGGCGCCCACGGCCAAAACTAACCTGGAATAAATAATTTCGCGGGGCCGCCCGCGCGCGTCCTGCACCTCGATCGCATGCCGTTGCGGGTGAAGCGCGGTCAACGTGGTGTGGGTATAAAGATCTGCTTGCAGTTGGGCCGCCATCTCTTGCGCCGGAAACACCGCTAATTGATCCGGAGACTTGCCGGTGGTGAAGGCGTTCGACAACATCGGCTTGGAATAAAACGCACCATCGTCGCGGGTGATTAATGTCAAGGCCGTTTCCTTGTCCAGTTTGCGAAACTCGCGCGCTAAGGTATAGCCAGCAAGTCCGCTACCGACGACCACGATGGGTTCGCGCATGGTGTGTCTTCCCGCTGTTATTTTCGAATTATTTAGTAATTTCGATCATTTCGAATTCGCTCTTACCCATGCCGCAATCGGGACACACCCAATCGTCGGGGATATCTTCCCAACGCGTGCCGGGTGCCAGCCCTTCGCCCGGTGAGCCGGTCGCCTCGTCGTAAATATAACCACACACCAAACACTGCCAAGTTCGCATCACATCACACCTTAGAAAATAGTCGTTATTCGGGCAAGCGCCGCACCTCGACCGCCCGTGTCCAAAGCATTGCAACCACGGGCGCGACACTGCGCGGATCGCCGCTGGTCCAGAAGTCCTCAACGCCCGGGGCAGGTTGCGCGGTGAGCAAGTGTTCGGCAATTAACCGCCGTTTTAATTCCCGCGCCACCGCTGCGCCGGTTTCCACCAGTTTAACTGCGGGTCCGGCTGCATCGCGAATCAATTTTGCTACGAATGGATAATGCGTGCAGCCCAGCACCAGCGTGTCCGCGCCACGCTCCAGCAACGGTTCGACATAGCGTTGTACCAACGCGCGCGTATGCAGCCCGTCGATGTCGCCGCGTTCAATTTGTTCCACCAAACCCGGACAGCCTTGCACGATCACCTGTGCTGCACCCGCGTGGCGCTGCAATAACGCGGCAAACTTTCCGCTCGCAAGCGTGCCTGGTGTTGCCAACACGCCAACAACGCCGGATCGGCTGAGTTGCGCGGCCGGTTTCACTCCCGGCTCCATGCCAATAATCGGCACTTGAAACGCACTCCGCAACGGCGCGACCGCTGCCGCTGTGGCGGTATTACAAGCAACCACCAACGCCTTGACGCCGCGTTGCAACATAAATCCGGCTATCGCACGCGCTCGCGCTTCGATGTACTGCCGTGATTTTTCGCCATAGGGGATATGCGCGCTGTCTGCCACATAGATAAAACTCTCCAACGGCAACGCGACACGCAGCTCGCGCAGCACTGAAAGACCGCCCACGCCAGAGTCAAAAACCCCAATTGCGCTGGATTGTTTCATTTAAAGTCATGCTCGTATTCGTGCCGTATCTGGCTCACAGATGGGCCGGTTCATTAACTTGAGGAAATTTCGAGCTTGGCGCTACAATGACCGCCTTCGTTCCAGTCGGTTGTTAAGAAGTAACTAAGCTGTAGACGGGACAATCATTATGGCCAAAATCATCACTCTCGCCAAAGGTCTCACTCTGATCGGCGAGATCCACGCTGAAAGCAGCGTGCGGCTCGAAGGACATTTCGAAGGCAACGGCCTGATCAAGGGCACATTGTACATTGCCCCTGGCGCCTTCTGGGAAGGCAGCCTGATTGCGGAAGTGGTGATGATTCAAGGGGTTCTGCAAGGCGATATCTCGGCGCAGCGCGTGGTCATGTTAGCCGGTTCGCAGGTCACAGGCACCATATTTGCCCCATTGGTACAGATTCAATTTGGCGCAGTCTTCAATGGCGTGTTGCGTATGCGCTCAGAACGCAAAGCACTGGTTGATACCGCTACCCAGTTACCTGCTAACGTGCGCCAGATCGCGGGCGCCTAGCACTGGATTTTTTCAACGCCCACGGAGGGCATGCTATGAAACTGTCTCATTCGCGCAGCCGTTTTTATTTACAATGTCTTGGCGCTATTGTGCTGGCAACCACGCTGCTACTCCACCGCCCCGCTTTCGATTTCATTTGGTTTTTGTTCGCGCTGTTGATCGCCGTCGGTCTGCCATTGCTCAACGTCTGGGTGACCAGCGCGTTCGATACGGTTCGAAAACGCAATACCGAACGGCGTGCTCCGGCACCTGACTACCACCCGGCCCAAAAATATTTTGCCGCCATGGAAGACGGCATATTACTGGTTCCTTTGTTGTGGATCGGGATCACCCCGCTCACGGCCTTAGTGGCCTCGGTGTTATATGCGCTGTTTACTTGCTGCCGGCAAAATATCAGCATGTCGATCACACGCAGCGTTGCATACTTCGTACTGATCATCTGGGTACTGCCGCAAGGACTCTGGATGGTGGTCGCGGCGCATATCGTCGCCGAACTTGCACTACGTTATTTATTCCCTTATTGGTTTACCTTGGAACAGACCACTCAAGAAGAAGGCGCGGGTTAGACGCTATACTCTTCATGCTTGAAGCGTTGACGCATGATCCTGCGAACCGGTTGACCGCTACCTAAACACCTATTAATGCGCCCCCATATTTTTCGTCTCGTGCCGTTCGGCGCTACTGGGCCACATATTGACAATATTAGTGCGGCACGCAATCTCGATATCGCCGGCACGGTTGAACTAGACGGCGCTATGCTAAATGTGGCCTACCGCATTAGCGGCGCGCCAGAGCAAGTCAAAGCCGTAAGCACCAATCCACAACCCGCACGCAAAAACGACTTGTGGCGCACAACCTGTTTCGAACTCTTCATGAAAGCGACGTCAGCGAGCGAATATTGGGAAGTTAACCTCGCACCGAGCTGCGATTGGAATGTGTACCGCTTCACCGGCTACCGCAGCGCATTGCAACCAGAATTGCAAATTGACGATATCAAAATCACACCTGAGGTTAGCCAGTCACACCTCACGGGTTTACGCGCGACACTACCCGTTCCGCCACCGCTGCTGGGACGGCCGTTCGCCGTTGGCATCAGCTGCGTGATTGAAGATATCGAAGGCAAACTGCATTACTTTGCATTGCGGCACGACGGTGTAAAACCGGATTTTCATAATCCAGCCGGTTTTGTCCTAAGCTTTGATTCAGCGACGGCATGAACTCAAAAGCATTGGGATAAATTTCTATCATGATCCAACTTGGCATCGACCGCCTCACCAGCGACCCAAACCTGCAACGTAAATTTGCCGGTAAACGCATTGCCATCGCCGCGCATCCCGCGTCGGTCAACGCCGATTTGCAACACAGCATCGACGCACTCAAGCAGCGCACGCGGCTAAACATTACCGCCGCGTTCGGACCACAGCACGGCATGCGCGGCGACAAGCA
>JACQEQ010000349.1 GCA_016200445.1 Gammaproteobacteria bacterium
ACCCAAACCGCCAAGCAATGACCCCTCTTCTCTTCCCCGTCCACCCGCGCTCGGCGCTGCCGAAATAATGCGATTCGCCAAACGGCTGAGCGGCAGCGATTGCAGCCAGACTTTGCCGGGGCCGCGCAGGGTCGCGAAAAACAGTCCTTCGCCACCAAATAGCGCGGTCTTGACTTTTCCGACGTACTGGATGTCGTACGACACCGACGGCTGTAATGCGACCAGGCAGCCGGTGTCGACACGCAACCCCTGGCCGGGCGCGAGGGTGCGTTCCAGCAATGTGCCGCCCGCGTGTACGAAGGCCAGGCCGTTGCCTTCCAGCTTTTGCATGATGAAGCCTT
This sequence comes from Gammaproteobacteria bacterium, assembly GCA_016200445.1. Lineage (GTDB taxonomy): Bacteria > Pseudomonadota > Gammaproteobacteria > SG8-11 > SG8-11 > UBA6921. The sequence continues at coordinate 342 of JACQEQ010000349.1, forward strand.
CGCCGCCAAACAAGCCGACGCCGAGTTTTTTCTGGAACGCGATGCCTAACGATACGCCGCGCGCGGCGCACAGAAATGCATCTTTCTGGCAGATCAAGGTGCCGCCGAGTTCCGACAAATGCATGGGCACGATCTTGCCGGGATAAGGCGCGCCGAACGCGACTTTGCGTTTGCCGGTGCCTTGATTGATGAACACGGTGGTAAACATCGATTCGCCGGTCAGCAAGCGTTTGCCCGCCCCCATCAGTTTTCCGAGCAAACCGGCTTGCTGCTGCGAACCGTCGCCGAAAATGGTTTCCATTTCGATGTTGTCTTCCATGTACATCATCGCACCGGCTTCGGCGACGGCGGCTTCTTGCGGGTCGAGCTCGATCTCGACAAATTGCATTTCCGCGCCGTAAATCTGGTAGTCGATTACATCCATCGCCATGCTTTGTTCTCCGTGTGTACTTTTCAAGTTGCGAATTTTATCTGCGTGCAATTTCAGCCGGTACTCCACGCCCGGGGCCGCCGCATACCGGCGATCTTACATACCTGCTGCATGTAGCCGTAAGGAAACAATTCATATAAACGCTGGCTCGCGTTGGTCTTGTAGCCCAGCTCGTCTTCGATGAATTTCATGACAAAGCGGGCATCGGCCGCGAGCCGGTGCTGGTCATAATAGTTGCGGATAAATTGCAGGATTTTGCGGTGTTCGCCAGTCAGTTGAATGCCCGCTTGCTGCGCGAATTTTTCCGCCACAGCGTCGTTCCAGGTTTCGGGGTCTACCAGATATCCCTGATCATCCGTGGCGATCACCACTCCATTGACTTCAATTGCCATAATCGAAACCTCTCTCCATGCTGACAGCATTTGTGTGTCGAAATAATTACAGCCTGCCACTGCCGGGGTTACGTACGCCGGTGACGTTCGCTCCCACTTTGTTCTTTGGCCGATAGGCCGGGTCGGAGTTCAATCGCTCCAGCACGGCGGCATGCACTTGTTCGTTGCCGAAAGCAGTTTGCCCGATGCTGCGAAAATAGCGCGCGTGCGTGAGTTTGTAAAAGCCGCGTATGAATTCATCGAACGAATTATGCAGGCGGCCAGCGCTATTGGCAGCTGTGATGCGTGGAATTTTTTTTTCGTCGATGGCCAGACCGCAACTCGCGGCACGCTCTTGCATCCAGGCCAAGGCAATGTCCGATAATTGTTCCTGAGTATAGCCGCCGCCGACATTCGCATGCGCACCGGCAAACCACACTTGTTCCATATGCTGATGGGGCTGGGTCGCAGGATTCCACAACGTCGGCGCGAAGCTCTCGCGCCACTCGTCCACGGCCAGCGCATGGAACGCGTTCTCAACAATACTGCTCAGTTCGGTATCGTGGAATTCGTAATACGCCTTGTTGAACCATTCGAACGATTCAATCGGGATACCGAGCGCACCCACGGTGTCCCACACGCCGATGCATTTGATTTTGACGACACGTGCGAAATTGTCACGAAAGAACACCGCATTGGGGCCGTCGGCGTGTTCATCGCGGGTGCGATAAAGTTGGTACGCTTCGGTAACTTTATTGAGATTATCCGGCGTAACCAGACCCGAGTTACGCAGCAAGCCCACCAAGCTGCGCGCGGTATAGGCGCCACGGCTAAAACCCAGCGCGTAAATCTCGTCGCCTGCTTCGTAAATTTTTGCCAGGAAGCGATAGCCCTCCTGTATGTTAGTCGACAAGCCCACGCCGAACGCGCCGCCGCGCAGTTTGTTGTACCACTTGGTGCCCACGCCTTCGTCGTACCACTTGATCTGCGTGATACCGTTGGCGTCTTTTTCGGCGACCGAATCGAAAAATTTCCACACGTTGGTACTGATATCGCCACCGACGTCGCCGTTGTTGTCGGGTGTGTTCCAGGTACCGTCAAAACACAATACGATACGTTTCGTCATAATCCCCACGCCCTTCGATTTTGGTTGCCCCAGTACTTATTATTGTGTTTCGCACTTAGCGAGCACGGACCTTTGCCGCCGCCACGGCGTGGTGTATTCACATTCGCGCAGAAGCGCCTGCGTCACACGCTGAAAACAGTTTAGACAATAATTTCGCGCGTGTTTCACGCTGGGAAATTGATCGGGCGCAACTTATACTCCGCGAGGTAGTTACCTTAATTAACCGCGCCGCCGGCTCCCAAATTCGACGCGAATAAACGGATTGTGATTCCGGAACGCGGTGAAGGCTTCATCCACCCTGTGTAGGAGATTTAACAATGGTTGCAGTGAAAAAACTTTCTGGAGTTGCACTGGCCGCAGCGGCCGCAGGTTTGTTGCTCAGCGGCGCGGTCTTCGCTGACGAAGGCGCCGCCGGTAAAACCGCCGACGCCAATATCAAATGTGCCGGCATCAATGCTTGCAAAGGCCAAACCGCCTGCAAGAGCGCCAGCAATGAATGCAAAGGCAAAAACAGCTGCAAGGGCAAAGGCTTTCTCGCCGTATCCAAAGAAGATTGCGTCGCCAAAAAAGGCACCGAGCTGAAGGAAGAAAAAAAGAAAGAAGGTTAATCGCGATTTAAACGGGTACAAACGAAGGGGCCATGTCGGCCCCTTTACTTTTGCTCGAAACAATTCTTAGACCGATCATTACGAACGGACGCGATCCCCATCAAACTGTTTCTATTCCGGCCTGCACGCCGAAGTCACTTCAAGTACGACTTAATCACCTGAAGTACCACATCGAGATCCTTCTGCCTCTGTGCAAGCAATGGTTCTTGTACGACATGATCCGTCAAATGCCCCTCGATTACCGCCGCCATTAATCCATTCACGGCTCCCCGAATGGCGGCAATCTGCTGAAGTATTCCGGTGCAATCCCGACCGTTGTCTAGCAACTTTTCAAGCGCGGTTGTCTGGCCTTGAATGCGTCTGACACGGGCTAATAATTTGGCCTTGTCGCGAATCGTGTGCGCCATAGCATCCCCTTTAGTTTCTGGAAAACAGCTATTTCAGGCTAGCATATAAATACTGGGGGGCAGTATAATGCGGCCGCTTATACAGACAGACGACAAGGCTCCCCGATGACCGAATTTTCGACCCTACTCCAACAGGGAGCATCCAATGCGTGGCTGTTCATTCCCAGTGCGATCATGCTCGGCGCACTGCACGGTCTCGAACCCGGCCATTCGAAGACCATGATGGCGGCCTTCATCGTCGCGGTGCGCGGCACGAAGACGCAAGCCGCGCTGTTGGGGTTAGCGGCGGCGATTTCCCACACGGCCGTGGTATGGCTGGTCGCGATGGGTGGCATGTACTTAGGCCAGCAGTGGACTGCGGAAACCAGCGAACCGTACTTGCAAGTCGCATCGGCCGTAATGATCGTCGGTGTCGCCCTGTGGATGATGTGGCGGACCTGGGCGCAGCAGCGCGCTTGCTATCACGACCACGGGCATGATCACAATCACCACCACGACGAAGTCAAGCGCATCGACACCGGCCACGGCGTGGTGCGGTTGGAAGTATTCGAGGACGGCGTACCGCCACGCTTCCGGCTATTTCATGACAGCAAACACGGCCATGTGTGGACCGCCGACCGGGTAAACGTCGAGACCGAGCGCCCAGACGGTAGCCGTCAGCGATTTACCTTTCTACAACGCGATGGGTTTGTAGAATCGGAGCAGGAAATTCCCGAACCGCACGCGTTCGTCGCTCGACTCGCCTTGGGGCATAAAGACCACAGCCACAACTATGACGTGGAGTTCGCCGAGCACGCCCACGAGCACCACGCCATTAAAGATTATGAAGGTTTGGATATATCCGCCCCCGGCTACCAAGACCCGCACGAGCTGGCGCACGCCAACGATATCCGCCACCGTTTCGCGAATCGGGAAGTCACGACCGGGCAGATCGTCATGTTCGGTTTAACAGGTGGGCTGATCCCCTGTCCGGCCTCCATTACCGTGTTGCTGCTGTGTCTGCAATTAAAGCAAATCACGCTGGGGGCAACCTTGGTGCTGTGCTTCAGTATCGGACTGGCGGTCACGCTGGTGGCGTCGGGCGTACTGGCCGCATTGAGCGTCAAGCATGTGACCAAACGCTGGAGCGGCTTCGGCGAGTTTGCCCGGAAAACACCTTATTTCTCCGGTGCGTTGATTCTGTTGATCGGGTTTTATGTCGGCTATCAGGGGCTGCACGCGCTGATGAGTGCGTGAACAACTGAGGTGCGTGGTATGTGTCAACACCGCGCGGGGTGAGTATCGATTTCACGAACTTGTTGTGCGAGATAACGTGAATTCGAAAACAGAATGCATCTCGCAGTACTTCCGTTACTGCGACGCCAAGTAATCCCTTTCCGCCGCTGAACTTGCCCGGCCTAGAATAGCGTTGCGATGCGGAAAGCGGTTGAAACGCCGCACGATGTCGCGGTGGTGCATGGCCCATTTGAGATTGTTTTCCAGGCCGGGTTGAGAAAAGAGCTGCACCGATTGTTCCTGGTCGCCGATGTTTTCGCTGTGCATGAACGGCAGGTACACAAACGCCTGGCGCGCGGGTTCAAGTGTGCGGTCGAGTTCGCGCCATACGATGCGCCGTGCGATGGCGCGCGATTGCGCTTCCATCACGAAACTTTCCGGCTGTCGGCGATACATGTGGTGCGGAAACTGGTCGAACACTAGAACCAGCGCCAGCGCGCCATCGACATCGCGTTCCCACTCTAGCAGCTCGCCGCGCTTGCCGGCTTGGTAAGTAGCCTCGAAACGCGCGCGGATTTCACTGTCAAACTCGGCGCTCGAGTTAAACCACATCGGACGTGCGCGTTCGGAAAACCACACGTCGAGAATCTCGCGTGGCGTGGCGAGTCCGTTGCTTGCGCTGGTGCGTGCACGACTCGGGTCGACGTGCTGCACCTCGGACAAGGCCGGACCGGTCAACGCATAGGCTTGGCCGAAGCCGATCACGTACGACGCATCGAACGGCATGAAGCGCATCAAGCCGAAGTCGGCGAGACTGCGCAAGGTTTCCATAATTGTTCCAAAGCGCGCGTCGAAGCTTTGCATGAGCGCGCGCCACTCCGCTGCATTGCGGCTCACTTCGTGTGTGAAGCAGCGATACACCAAGCGTTTGCGCGCGAACAAATTCGCACAGGCGTGTTCGTCTTCGAGAAAAATGACACTCGCCCGCCCGGTGTGCTGCATGTTGCGCGTGTGGCGCGACAGCGTGCTGACGAATGCATAGAGATTACCGAAATCATCGCTTGCATACGGCGCGTAACTTGCCTCGGGCTCGCCGCTGGCATTCACAGTTGCCAATGTCATGGTTTGAAACTGCGCGCGAAACGCTGCTATTTCTTCAGGAGTGGGCAAGGCACTTTTATCTGCGCTCACGCAGGGGTCCTCGATGATGTAAAAAACCGCGACAGAAAGGTCCGTGATGTTCAGCGCTCGAACTGCTGAATCACTTCCGTTTCGCTACGTGCCTCGGCGATCCATTGCTGCAATGCGGGCAGCGCTTGTATCGTGCGCATATACGCCGCGCTGACCGGGTCGACGTCTACGCCATAGGTGACGAAGCGATTCACCACTGGGGCGTACATCGCGTCGGCGATGCTGAAGCGGCCAAACAACATCTCGCCACTGGTGCCGAAGCGTGCGCGGCAATCGCGCCAAATGGCGCAGATGCGGTCAATATCTTCCTGCACGCCTGGAGCACGGCCTTTACCCGGTAACGATTTACGGACGTTGTGCGTCATGTTTTCGCGCAGCGCGGAAAAGCCCGCGTGCATTTCAGCGCTGACGGAGCGCGCGACCGCGCGTGCGGCGACATCGCCGGGCCACAATGTATGCTGCGGAAATTGTTCGGCCGGATATTCGCAAATCGCGAGCGAATCCCAAATGTCGAGACCGCCCGCTTTGAGCACCGGCACGCGCCCGCTCGGCGAGTATTCACGTACCCGTTGCTCAGACTCTGGCTGAGTCAGCGGAATGCGAATCTCTGCGAACGGAATCCCCACATGCTTCATCGCCAGCCAAGGCCGTAACGACCACGACGAATAGGCTTTGTTACCGATGACCAATGTGAACGAATCCATGGGTGTTCTCCGGTTGTGTTTTTCACACTGTAGCGAAAGTATCGGGGCTTCGCTACGTTTTGAATCGCGCGTCGTGCTTAGGAAAGGTCAGCGCTTCTTCAAATTCGCAAACGCCGCCGCCATCGCGGACTCGGGCTTTGCCATTTCTTTCTGTTTGGGCATGGCGTGCCGCTTGTTGTCAGGGTGGTGTTTGGCAGCACGTTCTTCCTTGCTGCGCTCGCCGCCGTCGCTGTGTTTTTTCATGCTCAGAGCAACGCGATTGCGTTTGATGTCAATATCGAGCACGCGCACTTTAACCACGTCACCGGCTTTGACCACTTCACGCGGGTCGCTGACGAATTTGTCGGCCAGTTCGGAGATGTGTACGAGGCCGTCCTGATGCACGCCGATGTCGACAAAGGCGCCGAACGCGGTGACGTTGGTGACGATGCCTTCGAGCAGCATGCCCGGCGTGAGGTCTTTCAACGCTTCGACACCTTCTTTAAACGTGGCAGTGGTGAACTCGGGGCGCGGGTCGCGGCCCGGTTTGTCGAGTTCGGCGATGATGTCGCGCACCGTCGGTTCGCCGAATTTGTCGTCGGTGAAATTTTTTGGTTCGAGCTTTTTGAGAAAAGCGCTGTCGCCGATCAATGCGCGTACGTCGCGGTTCGAAGATTCGGCAATGCGCTGCACCACGGGGTATGCCTCGGGGTGCACGGCGGAAGCATCGAGCGGGTTGTCGCCGTTCATGACGCGCAGAAATCCCGCCGCCTGTTCGAAGGCCTTGGGACCAAGACGCGCCACCTTCAGCAAGGCCTTGCGGTTTTTGAAGATGCCGTTCTGGTCGCGGTGCTCGACAATATTCTGCGCCAGCGTGGTATTCAATCCGGCGATGTGGGCCAGCAATGCGGCGGATGCGGTGTTCACATCAACCCCGACCGCGTTGACGCAATCCTCGATCACCGCTTCCAGCGACTTGCCCAACTGGTACTGGTTAACGTCGTGTTGATACTGGCCGACGCCGATGGCTTTCGGTTCGATCTTCACCAGCTCGGCGAGCGGGTCTTGCAGGCGGCGGGCGATGGAAACGGCCCCGCGGATGGAAACGTCAAGCTCCGGAAACTCGCGCGCCGCCAGTTCAGACGCCGAGTACACCGAGGCGCCCGCTTCGCTGACCATAATTTTGGTGAGGCGCAGTTCAGGATGGCGTTTGATAAGATCGGCGGCGAGCTTGTCGGTTTCGCGCGAGGCGGTGCCGTTGCCGATGCTGATCAGGTCAACCTGGTGTTTCTTGCATAATTCGCCGAGCACGTGCAGCGATTGATCCCACTGATTCTTAGGCTGGTGCGGATAAATGGTAGCGTAGCCGACCAGCTTTCCGGTATTGTCAACCACCGCCACTTTGACGCCGGTACGCAATCCGGGATCGAGACCGAGCGTAGCGCGCGGACCGGCCGGTGCAGCCAGCAGCAGATCCTTCAAATTCGACGCAAATACCTTGATCGCGCTCACTTCCGCCTGCTCGCGCAGCTGGCGCATCAGCTCGGTGTCGATATGCAGGGACATCTTTACGCGCCAGGTCCAGCGCACCGTGTCGAGCAGCCACTGATCGGCGGCACGCTTTTGATCCTGAATGCCGAAGCGCGCCGCGATCATGCGTTCACCTTTGGTCGCGCTGCGATTGGCTTCGGCTTCGGCATCTTCCGCCAGCTTCAAGTTGATGTTCAGGATGCCCTCGGCACGCCCACGAAACATCGCCAGTGCACGGTGCGACGGCACCGCTTTAATCGCTTCGCTTTTGTCGAAATAGTCCGAAAATTTGGCCCCTTCGATCTCCTTATCCTTCACTACCGTAGCGTGCAACTGACCATGCGCCCAAAAGTAGCTGCGCAACTGGCCGACCAACTCAGCGTCCTCGGCAAAGCGCTCCATGAGAATCTGGCGGGCACCGTCAAGCGCGGCGTCAACATCCGGCACTCCCTTTTCAGGGTTGATGAATTTGGCCGCCTCAATGTGTGGATCGAGCGCAGGATTTTTAAACAGCGCATCGGCTAACGGCTCCAATCCCGCCTCGATGGCGATCTGTGCTTTGGTGCGACGCTTTTGTTTGTAGGGCAGATACAGGTCTTCGAGGCGCGTCTTGCTGTCAGCCAGCAGCAGCGACTGCTTGAGCACGTCAGTCATCTTGCCCTGCTCTTCGACGGAGCCGATAACGCTGATGCGGCGTTCTTCCAGCTCGCGCAAATAACCGAGGCGCTCTTCGAGATTGCGCATCTGCGTGTCGTCCAGACCGCCGGTCGCTTCTTTGCGATACCGCGAGATGAAGGGCACGGTCGCGCCTTCATCGAGCAGCGCGATAGCGGCGACGATTTGCGCTTCGCGCGCGTTGAGTTCCTGAGCAATGCGTTGTTCGATGCTGGGAAGCGTGAGCATGCGGTGAGTTCCTTTCGACGACTTTGGATTTTATGAAATATCAGGATTATATGTAGTGCACTACGAATGTGGCGGCCGCATATTACTGCAACGCTCGCTGCGAGTTGCAGCTATTGCCGAGTTATGTAATGACTTTACCGGAAATTCAAATTGATCAGAACACGCAGCAAAAACAAAAGAGGCCAAGATGGCCTCGTTTGTTTTTGGAACGGTATGCGCGGAGAGATTCAAACTCCCGGCTACCAAATTCGTAGTTCTATTTTTGCCTGTGACTGATTTAGCAACCTATTTGGGAAGCCCGTTCCGCTGTTTTATACTGTAATAAATGTGCGAGCCGATTTTGATTGCGGTTTTTGAAGGGTTTTTGCAGGCCTGACAGTGATTACGGCGGTGGGCTCACGAATTTCTCCTGTTGCGCGTACCTCTTCCCAACCCACGCATTCGTGGGGGTGTGTTGTATCGGTTCGTCGAGCCGTAGCTCATTGCAGCAAGCGCATCAACTGATCCACCGACAGGACCAGCACACCAAACATCAGATGGCTCATCACCTTGGCGTTGCCTTTGACCCAGACCTGGTTGCCTCCGAACTCATCCTTGAGCCGCGCATTCATCCGTTCTGCCACGGTGCGCTCGTTGTAGCGCACGGCTTGGGCAGGATCGAATTCAAGCTTCTGGCCGCCGCGCGGATTGTGGTCGATCAGTGGAACGTGTCCCAGGTCTTTACAATGCGCCCGCAACGCGGCGCTGCAATACGCGGCATCCATCGCGTCGTAGAGGTTCGTCAGGTGCGGCAAGGGAATCGCCGCCTGGCTGTCATGCATCGAAGCGCTGCTGAGGATCGCGGCAACGGGTACACCACACTCCGCCGTGTCGAGGTGCAGTGTGTAGCCGTTCCAGCTGATCTTGTAGCCCTGAGCATTGCACTTGGTGCCCCGGTCGCAGGCGCGCGGCAGATCATCCTGCATCTGCGCCAGGGTTTGGCCGCGTTGCTGTTCGATGCGGGTGAGTTTGGGCTGGCGCGTCTCGCCACGGCGCGGGCGGCCGCGTTTCGCAGGCGCAGCAACGGCGGGCGGCAGTGGGGTGTCTGGCAAGATCGCCTGAGCCGCCGGGTTTGTCTCGACCTGCGCCCTCGCTGCTTTGGCAGGGCGCTCATGCGCTTCAATCGCCGTGCCGTCGCGGCTGATGTGGCCGATCAGCGCCGTTCCGAGGTGCGCCACGATCAGCGCTTGATGCACGCGCTCGGCTCGGCGGCTGTGCGCAAACTCGGCAAAGACACGGGAGAAGGTGGCTTCGTCCGGCAATTTCTTCCAGCGCGGAAATCCACAGACGTGCGCCGCAAGGCGCGATCCACTGTCAAACGATCAATCAGCGCTACGCTGGTCGAAAGCCCAAGCACGGCCTTGGCCACAAACCCGTTGGCCAGCGCGCTTCGATCCGCAGGCGGCCGCCCGATCCCGTGCCAGACCGGTACGAAATCTTCGATACGCGCCCATTCCAAGGTGTGGATCAGCTTCGTAAGTTTCGGCGTCAGCCCTTCAATTTCCCGTCCCAATCCGGGAATGAGTTCGTCCTGAATCATAAACCACCGTTGCAGGTGGGAAGCGCGTTACATAGCATTCATTCCGGGTGTCCAATGTGTGCTTCGATTACTCACATAGTGCCAGAAATGGCAGCGCCCAACTCCGCTTCTCGCTGTAATAATTCGACCGTAAACAGCGCGTTTTGCAACTACCTCAAAAGCTTGACGATCTCATTGCGGAAGCTGACAAAGTCGTCCAATCGTTGCTGCAAAATGGAAATGACAATGGCCGCATCGATGCGCGTATATTGATGCACCAGGATGTTACGAAACTTTGCAACATTGGCCATCGTGGCGGTAAGTTCACGCGAGAGTATTCCTGCCTGACCGAGAACTTCAAACGCGTGCGCGTATCCGGTAGGAACCGGTAGCTGTTTTTCCGCGATGATGTGATTGGCGATATCCGCGCACACCTCGATCATTAACTGCAGCGTGCGTTCGATGACGCGTTGAGTTTTCCAATCGCTCTGATAAGTTTCCTCGCTTTCATTGCGATACTCCCCAAGCTGCTCACGCAGCAGGTCGAGCTCGGTAAGCTTGCGTAGTACCAGACTCTTATCCATCAAGTCCGTATCTCCGGTGCAATATCTTGCGCTCGACAAACTGGAAATCGCTGAACATGCGGCGCGTCAGCGATTCGTACTCGTACCGCCGCTCCGGGTCGTGGTCGACCAAGACACGTGCCGAGTGTTGAATTCGCCCCGAAAGCGAAAGCGGAGCGTTGTTGAGAACCACCAGATCCACGGCGTCGCTGCCCAAAATTTTTGTCAGTGTACCCAGTAATTCGAGCCTTGCGGCCGACGCGTCTGCGGTATCGTCCAAGTAGACCGCGATGTCCACATCACTCAGCGGTGTCACGCGACCGCGGCCCACTCCACCGAATACATACGCGAACAGCACGTGCCGGTCGCCCGCGAGTTTTCGCTGCGCGATAGCCAAGCGCTCGTTGAGGTCGGCAGGTAGTGGTGCTGCGGATAAACGCATGGGCGAGCGCCAATTTAATGAGTGATTCTAAGCATAGCATGGTGCTTTGGAACTGGATGGCGCGGCTGGAATATCAAACGTTGAAAGGAACCTACCGCAAACCCGGATCCAACAACGACAGATTTTTTGGTCACACGCAAAAAGGCGTTACGCTTCCTTTGGGTGATCGCCACTCGGGCTGCCTTGGTTCATTCAACGCTTGGATGTTCCTATAGAGCTTAACGGCAGACTCGGCGCTCAACAATCATGATGAGTCAAGGTTGTGTTTGCGGGATGGATTTGAGGTAGCGCTTGCTGCGGATAAGTTACCACCTCGTCTGAGTGGCAACTGGAATTGAATTTTGGATCGACGGCGTTATGCCCCGTCGTCGCACTGTAATTGATTTTAATGAGATACAAATCAGACATACAACAAAGCAAAGGGGCCTAGAAAGCCCCTTTTGTTTTTTTGATTGGTGCGCCCGGAGAGATTCGAACTCCCGACCACCAAGTTCGTAGCCTGGTACTCTATCCAACTGAGCTACGGGCGCATGTTTTTAAAACAGTACAGCTTTGACCCCTAAATGCCGCAATTCAACTTAGACTTTGCTCGCCTGATTGGTCAGCTTCGGCTTTGAAGGAGCGGCATTATGAAGTTATCAATGCTGCTGGTCAACTGAATAGAAGGTGGCGGAGAGGGAGGGATTTGAACCCTCGATGGAGTTTTTGACCCCATACTCCCTTAGCAGGGGAGCGCCTTCGGCCACTCGGCCACCTCTCCATTTTAAACTTATCAAACAACACTCACAGCGTGTCACGCCGCCCGCTAAATCGGGCGGGTATTGTCCCAAATTTGATTCGATTAGCAAATTGTTTTCGCGATCATGTGAATTGCATTGGCGATTTTTTCCCCCAAACGCCGAAGGGCACCTCATAGTGCCCTTCATATGCAACTGTGCCCATACTTAAGCAAGTGTACTAGCGTGACTCTCGTACCGCACCCACGGGTGGTGTTTCAGTAGCCGCCGTTCCGTCTGTCGTTGCTTGCGCTTTTTCCCGTTGTATACGTTCGTAAATTTCTTCGCGGTGAACGGAGATGTGTTTCGGAGCTTCTACACCGATACGTACCTGATTACCTTTCACACCGAGTACGGTAACAGTAACGTCATCTCCAATTACTAATGTTTCACCCACGCGTCTGGTCAGAATGAGCATCTATGTTCTCCTTAGCACTGAACTCCCGGTGTACCAACTTATCGGCAGACTCGCAGAAAACTTCACTTCTAAAAAACCTCGCGCTTTCCCCAAAAAACGCAGGCTTTCTTTCTTATGCGATTCCGCCGTCCGTTATTTGCCAGTGGCCCCCAACCTGAAAACAACCTGAAAGCTGCCGTGTAAAGGTATCTGGTTTGTAGTCACTTGGCAATTTCAGCGCACCGATTCCGGCTTTTGTTCCAAACCGAACGCGTCATGCAGCGCACGTACTCCTAACTCCAAATACTTTTCATCGACCACTACCGAGATTTTAATTTCCGAGGTCGAGATCATTTGAATGTTTATGCCATGGTCGGCCAGCGCCTTGAACATGCTGCTGGCGATGCCCGCATGCGAGCGCATACCCACACCCACGAGCGATATCTTGACAATTTTGTTGTCGCCCTTGGTATCGCGTGCACGCAATTCTTTAGCGACGGTTTTCATGATGCCCATCGCTTTGTCGAAGTCGTTACGATGCACGGTGAAGGTGAAATCGGTGGTGCCGTCGGCGCCGACGTTTTGCACGATCATGTCGACCTCGACATTTGCCTCGCCGATCGGCCCGAGGATGCGGTACGCCACGCCGGGCTGGTCGGGCACGCCGACGATGGTGAGCTTGGCTTCGTCGCGATTGAACGCGATGCCGGAGATTAATGCTTGTTCCATTGCTTTGTCCTCATACGTAATGAGAGTTCCTGAACCCTCGCCAAAACTGGATAAAACACGCAGCGGGACGTTGTATTTTCCCGCGAATTCGACCGAACGGATTTGCAGCACCTTGGAACCTAAGCTTGCCATTTCGAGCATTTCCTCGAAGGTGATGCGTTCCAGGCGGCGCGCATTCGGCACCACGCGCGGATCGGTGGAGTACACGCCGTCGACATCGGTATAGATCTGGCACTCATCCGCTTTCAAGGCGGCGGCCAGCGCTACGCCGGTGGTGTCAGAACCGCCGCGGCCCAAAGTGGTGATATCGCCTTTTTCGTCCACACCCTGGAACCCGGCAACGACCACCACGCGACCATCCTGCAAATCTTTGCGCACACGCTGCTCATTAATGTTGAGAATGCGCGCCTTGTTATGTACATCGTCAGTGAGAATCTGCACTTGAGCGCCGGTATAGGAACGCGCCGGGCAACCGAGTTTGTTCAGCATGATCGCCAGTAAAGCGATGGTGACTTGTTCGCCGGTGGCGAGCAGCACATCCAACTCGCGCTCGTTGGGGCGCGGATCGATCTCTTTGGCCAGGCGCATCAGGCGGTCGGTTTCGCCGCTCATCGCCGACACCACCACCACCACATCGTGGCCGCGCTTGCGATAATCCATCACGCGGCGCGCGACGTTTTCGATGCGCTCCACGCTGCCAACCGAGGTACCGCCGTACTTCTGAACGATGAGGCCCATGATGAACTCTGACTTCCCGCTGAGTAAAAGGCCGAAATTAAACTATAAACCCGCTATTTAATAAAGTAGCAACGCCCAGGTCAGCTTCGAAAAAACGCACCCCTTCCCCCTGCAAGGGGGAAGGCGGGGATGGGGGTGTGCAAGCACAC
>JACQEQ010000358.1 GCA_016200445.1 Gammaproteobacteria bacterium
ATCTGCGGTTTTTTGCAAAGCTCCGGCACGCCGCACTGTCGCATCCAACGCGTACAACGGTACGTCAGCAATGCGGGCAACCCCTACCACTTGTCCTGCTGCGCGGACCGGGCCACGTCCGGTGGCCTTATTGTCTGCACGCGCATTGCCTACGAGTGCATGCAATTCATCGCGGACTTCTTCGGAAGTAACATAGTCAAAACCTGGTATTTGCAGCAGATTGCCCAACACCCGTAGAACTTTCCACGCCGGACGTGCATCGGCGAGTGGCGCAACCGCACCGGTAAAGCTTTGCCAGCGTCCTTCGGCATTGACAAAGGTGCCAGAGGTTTCCGTGAATGGCGCAATGGGCAACAACACCTGCGCGGTTTGTTCGAGCGCTGCGTTGCGGTACGGCGATAACAGCACGGTAAACTGCGCCGCGCGTAATTCCGCCAGCGCATTGCGTCCGTAGCTTAGATCGACATCGGGCTCGACCCCCAGCAGCACAAAACCTTTCAAACCCGCTTTACACATCGCGGCCGCGTGTTGACCGCTCACATCGACTTTAACGCCCGCCGGGCCACGGTGCGGTAGCATGCCCGCGAGCCACGCACCTGCGGCATTGGCGCCATCGGATAAAATTCCAAGTTTGGCATCGGTCAATTGAGCAATCAGGCTGGCCAAAGAGCGCAGCGCGGAAAATTCTGCATGCGCGCACGCCCCCAGGCCAAGCAACACAGTCGCATTGCGGGCATCCTTCAAATGTTGCGCAATGGCTTGGTGCGTTGTAGAAATCGTCACGGATTTGAATAAGTCGCCAAAACCAGCGGGCGCTTTCACACCGGCAAGCTGAGTCAAGGCTTTCGCCACGGCACCCAACTCCAACACCATACGGCGCGGGTCGGTAATTATTTTTTGTGCAACATTAAAGCGGAAATCGTAATCCAGCGGATTGATGAACATCATGCGCGCGCCTGCCAACGCCGCCTTGCGCAGACGATGTCCGGCGAGCGGCTGATCTTTGCGCACATTGGAACCGATTAATAGCGCGGCATCGACTTGTTCCAGATGCTCGATACTCTGCCCCAGCCACGGATACAGTGGTGCCTGGTCTTGATCCGAAAAATCCAGTTGCCGTAAGCGGTGGTCGAGATTCGAGCTGCCCAGCGCACGCAGCGCTTTTTGCAACAGATACATTTCCTCAAGCGTCGAGGACGGGGAACATAGGGCGCCGAGTTGTTGTGCGCCATGTTGTGCAATCACTTTTTGCAACCCGCTGACGGTGAAATCCAGCGCCGTGGTCCAGTCGACTTCGCGCCATTGCCCATCCTGCTTGATCATCGGTGCGCGCAAGCGGTCAACGCTATTCAAACCCTCGTAACTGTAACGATCACGATCTGAAATCCAGGTTTCATTCACTGCTTCGTTGTCGCGCGGCACCACACGCAACACTTTATTTTTGGCGATATGCACAAAAATATTCGAGCCGATGCAATCGTGCGGTGCGATGCTCGGATGCTGGCGCATCTCCCACGCACGTGCGGAGAAACGAAACGGCTTGGACGTCAACGCGCCCACCGGGCACAGGTCGATGACATTGCCCGACAATTCCGAGCCGACCGCATTTTCGATATACGTGCCGATTTCCATGTGTTCGCCGCGGCCGGTTGCACCCAATTCACGCAGCCCGGCAATTTCGTCGCCAAAGCGTACGCAACGTGTGCAATGAATACAGCGTGTCATGTCGGTAGCGATCAGCGGGCCGAGATTTTTGTCGGCCACCACCCGTTTATTTTCACCGTAGCGTGAAATGTCACGTCCGTAACCCATGGCGACATCTTGTAACTCGCACTCGCCGCCTTGATCGCAGATCGGGCAATCCAGCGGATGATTGATCAGCAAAAATTCCATCACCGCTTTCTGTGCTTCCAGCGCTTTGCGCGATTGCGTAAAGATACGCATACCTTCTGTCACCGGCGTGGCGCAGGCAGGCAAAGGCTTGGCGGCCTTCTCGACTTCGACCAGGCACATGCGGCAATTGGCTGCGATGGACAACTTCTTGTGATAACAGAAGCGCGGAATCTTGATGCCAAGCTCGTCGGCAGCCTCGATCACCATTGCGCCGCTGCGCGCTTGGACCTTCTTGCCGTCGATTTCAATCGTGACCTGCGTCTGACTCATAAATGTTCCCGGTGCCCGACCATGCACTTCTTGTGTTCGATGTGATATTCGAATTCCGCACGGAAATGTTTCACAAAACTGGTCACCGGCATCGCGGCGGCATCGCCCAGACCGCAAATGGTGCGGCCTTCGATTTTCTTGGCGACGTCTTCCAGCAACTTGATATCTTCCGGGCGCCCCTGACCATGTTCGATACGGTGCATCATGCGCGCAAGCCAACCGGTGCCTTCACGGCACGGCGTGCACTGCCCGCACGACTCTTCATAATAAAAATGCGACAGCCGCGCCAGTGCACGCACCATGCAGGTGGTGTCGTCCATCACGATCACCGAACCCGCACCCAGCATAGAGCCCGCTTTTGACAAGGCGTCGTAATCCATCGTGCAATTCATGATGACATCAGCGGGCATCACCGGCGTGGACGATCCGCCCGGGATCACCGCCTTGAGTTTATGTCCGTCACGCACACCACCGGCCATTTGCAACAATTCGGCAAACGGGATGCCCAGCGGCACTTCATAGTTGCCGGGTTTGTTCACATGGCCGGTGACCGAGAACAACTTCGGACCGCCATTATTGATCTTGCCCAAGTCCAGAAACCACTTGCCGCCCTTTTTCAAGATCATCGGTATCGAGGCAAGCGTCTCGGTGTTGTTGATGGTGGTCGGGCGGCCGAACAAACCATAGCTGGCCGGAAACGGCGGCTTGAAACGCGGCTGGCCTTTTTTTCCTTCCAGCGATTCCAGCAACGCAGTCTCTTCCCCGCAAATGTAAGCACCTGCGCCCTGATGATTGTGCATATCGAAGTCAACACCGGAACCCAACACGTTTCTGCCCAGCAGTCCGGCGGCGCGCGCCTCCGCAATGGCCGCTTCCATGCGTTCGAAGGGCTCCCAAAATTCACCGCGAATATAGTTGTAACCGACGGTAGCGCCCAAGGTGTAACCCGCAATGGCCATCCCTTCGATCAACTCATGCGGGTTGTAGCGCATGATGTCGCGGTCTTTACAGGTGCCCGGCTCGCCTTCGTCGGAATTGCAGACAATGTATTTTTGACCCGGTGCCGTACGCGGCATGAAGCTCCACTTCAAACCGGTCGGAAACCCGGCACCACCGCGCCCGCGCAATGCGGAGATTTTCAACTGGTTAATAATTTCATCGGCCGGCGTTTTCTCGCGCAGGATTTTTTTCCACACCTCATAGCCGCCATTGCCCTGATAAGCCGCGAGTGTCCACGGCCGGTCGAGATGATTATTGCGAAAACAGACTTCGTTGGTCATGGCTCAATCCAACTTCGACAAAATCTCATCCACCTTGGCAGGCGTGAGATGCTCATAATAAGTGCGGCCAATCTGCAACATCGGCGCGCCCGCGCAGGCACCCAGACACTCCACTTCTTTTAAGGTGTAGCGCTTGTCCGGTGTGGTTTCGCCCAATTTGATACCGAGCTTGTTTTGCAAATGGCCGACGATGCCGTCCGAGCCGCACAACATGCACGAGATGTTAGTGCACACACAAATTTTGTGGCGCCCGACTGGCTCCAATTCGTACATCGAATAAAATGTCGCGACCTCGTACACCGCGATGGCCGGCATGCGTAAATATTCCGCAACGGCATCCATCAACTCATTGGTTAACCAACCGCCGTTCTGGTCTTGCACAATGCGCAACGCCGCCATCACCGCCGACTGACGATGCTCGGGCGGGTATTTCGCCGTCCAGGTATCGATCTCGGCCAGCGACGCCGCATTGATTAAATGCAATTTACTGGTTGTTTTCATTTGCGCACTCATCGGTCGACTTCTCCGAATACTATATCTTGCGTGCCGATGATCGCTACCACGTCGGCCAGCATGTGGCCGCGCGCCATTTCATCCAATGCTGCCATGTGCGCAAAACCCGGCGCGCGAATTTTCAAACGATAAGGTTTGTTGGCACCGTCGGAAATCAGGTACACGCCGAACTCGCCTTTGGGATGTTCCACCGCCGCATAGGCCTCACCGGCGGGAATGGTGTAACCCTCGGTAAATAATTTGAAGTGGTGAATCAGCGATTCCATGTCGCGCTTCATGGTGGCTCGATTAGGCGGCACAATCTTGTGATCGTCGACCATCACCGGGCCAGGATTTTTGCGCAACCAATCGACACACTGCTTGATAATACGATTGGACTGACGCATTTCTTCGACGCGTACCAGATAGCGGTCGTAGCAGTCACCGTTGACACCGACCGGGATGTCGAAATCCATCTCGGCATAGACTTCATACGGCTGTTTCTTGCGTAAATCCCAGGCAAATCCGGAGCCGCGAATCATCGGCCCGGTGAAGCCCAGCTGCAACGCACGCTCCGGCGACACCACGCCGATGCCCACGGTACGTTGCTTCCAAATACGATTATCGGTGAGCAGGGTTTCGTATTCGTCGACGTACTTCGGGAAGCGCTTGCTGAAATCTTCGATAAAGTCGAGTAGCGACCCCTGACGATTACTGTTCAGGCGTTTGACATCGGCGCTGTTATGCCATTTAGAAGTTTCATAGTGCGGCATGCGATCCGGCAAGTCGCGGTACACGCCGCCCGGCCGGTAATAAGTGGCATGCATGCGTGCGCCCGACACCGCTTCGTAACAGTCGAGCAAATCTTCGCGCTCGCGAAACGCATACAGGAACACCGTCATCGCACCGATGTCGAGCGCATGCGCGCCCAGCCACAGCAGATGATTGAGAATCCGCGTGACCTCGTCGAACATCACGCGGATGTATTG
>JACQEQ010000339.1 GCA_016200445.1 Gammaproteobacteria bacterium
GGGGATGAACATCGCGGCCGCTGCGGCGGCGGCGTGCCGGGCACCGCAGTGTTCGGTACCAAAGGCGGACTGTGCGGCGTGATTGCACCCAGCCTCACGCGTACCGGCATCGCTCAAGCATTGCGCGCACGTCATACCTTCGCGTGCACCGGCGAGCGCACGTTTGGACTGACCCGGTGCGGCCCACACATTATGGGTGACGAATTTAAACATCAAGGTAAGGCGCGATTAGATTATCGCTTTCTCGGCGATGCGGGCTGGGATGAAGTTGTCGCTTATGATCACACCGGCCCGTTCTGGCAGCGCGACTTGCAACAGGAGCTCGGTTACTCGACCAATAAAATCCGCCTGCGTTGGGGCGGTGCACGCGTCAAAGACCGTTACCGCTGGGCCGCCTGGAAGGGCACGATCACCATCAACGGCGCAGTGATTAATCATTTTGACGGCTTGGGTTTCGAACATCTCGAAGAAACCTGTTGGCGCCAGAGCGCGACTCAAATCGGGTTTAGCAGCGACACCTATGGCGATGTCGACGCCATTGAAATTGAAGTGTCGGATCTTGCTAATGCAACGCTACGTGTAGAAGGCAGCATCGACGGTTATGTGAAAGTCGGCGATCCTCTCAAGGGCAACCCCTTTGTGCACTGTCCAGTGTTTGCGTGGGAAATCAGCGGTAAGGAGTTATTGGAAACTGCGCGCTTGAAGAAAGAACTTCCCGGTGTGGAGATGTTTCTGGCTTTCGAGCGCTTAAGCGAGCACGCGGCGCCGCGTGCTATCTCTGGCAGCATCGAACTCTCTCCAATCAATGGTCCACATGGTTTTCGTCCGGTATATCTATTGGCCCGGCAAGTTAATGACGCCAAGGTGTGGACGTCAGCGATGTTCATTACCTTTTCGTAATTGCGAAGCGCGCTAAGCGGAAACGAAACTTTCACCGGCATAATGGCGGCGTGAAATCCGCAGCCACCTATACCTCGCGACCGTCTAGTGCCGCTCTCATCTGTTTGTCGGCAGCGTTGGCATGCGCACCGGTAACTGCGGCTGAACCAGAAAACATCGATCCGCACGACCCGGATTTCGAACCGGGATATCGCTTTGTCCAAGCTTATTCCGAGGATGGTATAGATCTGAGCAGCAAGGGTATTGAGTTAGGCTGGGCAGCAATCAACCGGCACGGCTATGAACTTGACTTGAGTACCGGCCTACGCCTAGTAAAGCGCTATTTCGACGACCAACTGTTCGGCGGTTGGACTGCCAGCGTGGCAATCTCCGCACCGTGGCCGGTCGCACTATTACAAATTACATTATGTCGAGAGCGAGCACTATCAGGCTCAGAACAGCGGCGTGGCGGGCGTTGCATTGGTGTTACGTTTTCCGCGACGCCATTTAGAATGGTGGCAAATTCCGCTGTAGCCGTGTGACTACAAAGCTCGGCTCAACCCGGCAAAATCTGCCAGCGTGAGCTGTTCGGCGCGTGCGCCCGGGTCGATCCCGCATATGGAAAATTGTGCATCGTTCACCGTGCCTTTGAGTGCATTACGCACAGTTTTGCGACGCTGTGAAAAGGCTTGCGCCACCAGCAAAGAAAACTGCGTGACATCATTCACGGCAACCGGCGGTACCGCGTGCGGCAACAGACGCACGATGGCCGAATCTACTTTCGGTTCCGGCTTGAAAGCACCTGGCCCCACGGTAAACAGTTTGTGCGCCGTGCAATGAAATTGCACCATCACACTCAGCCTGCCGTAATGTTCGGTGTTGGGCGCAGCGACCATGCGTTCGACCACTTCCTTTTGCAACATAAAGTGCATGTCGCGAATTGCCTGCGTTTGTGAAAACAGGTGGAACAGCAATGGCGTGGCGATGTTATAGGGAAGATTACCGACTATGCGCAGCTTGCGCTCGTCGCGCATCAATGCCGTGAAATTAAAATGTAAAGCATCGGCCTGATGTATGCACAGCGTGCCCAAACCAACGCAGGCCTGTTCCAGCAGCGGGATTACGTCACGATCCAGTTCCACCACATCCAAAGCATCGACACGCGGCAACAATTCGCGCGTGAGCGCCCCCAAACCGGGGCCGATTTCCACCAGTGCCTCGCCAGCCTGCGGATGAATCGCCGCAACAATCCGTGCGATCACTGCCTTGTCGTGCAAAAAATTTTGCCCGAAGCGTTTGCGGGCGCGATGCATCACGTTGTTGCCATTTCGATGGCCAGCTGCAACGCGGCGGCGAGGCTACCGGCATCGGCACCACCGCAGCCTGCTAATTCCAACGCCGTACCATGGTCTACCGAGGTGCGAATGATGGGCAACCCCAAGGTGATATTCACCGCATTGCCAAAGCCCATGTATTTTAATACCGGCAAGCCTTGATCGTGGTACATGGCCAGCACCGCATCGGTGTGCGATAAATTTTTCGGCGTGAATAATGTGTCGGCCGCTAACGGCCCGGTAAGCAACATGCCTTCCGCACGCAATTTGTCGAGCACCGGCGCGATGATCTCGATCTCCTCGCGGCCTAGATGTCCGCCTTCACCGGCATGCGGATTTAAACCGCAAACCAGAATGCGCGGTTCTGCGATGTGGAATTTTTGGAGCAAGTCGTTGTGCAACACCCGCAGCACGCGTTCGAGCAGCGGCGCGTTAAGTGAATTGCTGACCGCGCTAATCGGCAAATGCGTGGTCGCTAACGCCACCCGCAAACCGGGCGCGGATAACATCATCACCACTTGTTCCGTGTGCGTGAGCTCCGCCAAAAACTCTGTGTGGCCAGAAAAGGCGATGCCTGCGTCGTTGATAACCCCTTTGTGCACCGGACCAGTGACTAACGCGGCAAATTCGCTGTTACTGCACCCGGTGACGGCACGCCGCAAGGTGTCGAGAACATAACGCGCGTTGTCGACATTTAATTGGCCAGGTGTACAGGCTGCCGCAAGCGGGATTGAAATTACGTTTAATATGCCAGGATAGTGCGCCTCGGGCGCTGCGTAGGGGTCATATAGAAACGTCTGTAAGGGTAAGCCGAGCATTTGCGCGCGCGCTTCGAGCAGGTCTCGATCCGCAATCACAACCAGCTCACATGCGAGCGAGCGTTGCGCTAATTGCACACATAAATCCGGCCCAATGCCGGCCGGCTCGCCGGGGGTAATACAAATGCGCATACCAGGCTTCGCTTCGTCTGTCATATCGCAGCCTTTACGGGCGCAATTCGACGAACGCTTCGTCGCGCATTTGCCTTAGCCAGTTTTGCGTTTCTTCTTCGATTTTACGTTGGCGGATTTCGTCGCGGGCACGGGTTTTTTTCAATTCAGCGGTATTGTCGTAATCGCGCCGTTCCAGGACCTGCACAATATGCCAGCCGAATTGGGTGTGGAAGGGCGCGCTGACTTGGTTAATTTTCAGCTGATCCATGACTTCTTCGAAGGCCGGAACCAGATCGCCCGGGCTTACCCAACCGACGCTGCCGCCGTTCACGGCAGTCGCGCTGTCTTCGGAATGCGAGCGTGCCATGTCGGCAAAATCGTCGCCGGAGCTGATGCGTTGCTTGAGCTGTTCCAGTTTGCGGCGTGCGTCGTCGCTGGATACCAATTCGGTGGTGCGAATCAGAATATGACGCGCTCGTGTTTGCGTGACCATATGGTGCTCATCGCTTTTACGCTTGTCGACTAATTTGACGATATGAAATCCGCTTGGGCTGCGGATCGGCGCACTGAGATCGCCGAGTTTCATAGTCGTAACGATATTGCTGAACAGCGTCGGCAATTGCCCGAGCTTGCGCCAGCCGAGGTCGCCGCCTTGCAACGCTTGGGCGCCACCCGACACGCTCAACGCGATCTGGGCGAAATCCGCGCCATTGCGCAACTCCGACAAGACTCCGGTGGCTTTCTTTTGCGCCGCATCGACTTGCTCTACCGTAGCGGCGTCCGGCACAACAATCAAAATATGACTGAGCCGGAACTCATCCGTCACAGCGCCTTGCACTGCTTGGGTTTCCAAAAATTCATCGGCTTCTTGATCGGTCACCACAATACGGTTGGTCACTTGGCGCTGGCGCAACTGGGCAAGCGTTAATTCGGTACGGATATTTTCGCGATAATCTTCAAAATTTATTCCGTCGCCATCGAGCACATTACGGAATTCGCTGAGCGACAATTTATTTTGCGTGGCAATGTTTAAAATCGTGCGGTTCAGCGCTTCGTCATCGATCTTGACATGATTTACCCCCGCCAATTGCAACTGCA
>JACQEQ010000340.1 GCA_016200445.1 Gammaproteobacteria bacterium
AGCGCCGCGAGCCCAGCCACGTTGCCGAACCAGATATTTTCCGCGCTGTCGTCGCGATGCGTAACAACCAGTGGCACAGTCACGCCGCGCGCCAGCAATACCGCGAGGCAGCGTACGCCGACATCGTGGTATGCAAACACGACCGCGCTAGGCATGCTTGGTTTCCGTGTCGGCTTCCAGCACCGAATGCACCAGATAACGCGGGCGTTCGCGCACCTGTAAATACAGGCGTCCGAGGTATTCACCCAGCAAACCGATGCCGAACAGCAGCAAGCCCATCACGAAAAACGCGATGGCGAACAGCGTGAACACGCCTTCGACTTCCGGGCCGACGATCAGACGGCGCAGTGCCAGGTACAGCACGAACAAAAACGAAATGATCGAGACTACGATACCGATCAACGAAAACATTTGCAGCGGCACCAGAGAAAAGCTAGTCACTAGATCGAAATTCAGGCGCGTGAGTTTATACAGCGAATATTTCGACTCACCCGCCGCGCGCTCTTCGTGCTCGACGACGATTTCGGTCGGATTGGCCGCATACACGAACGCGAGCGCCGGAATAAACGTGGTCACTTCGCGCGAGCTGAGCATCGCCTGAATGATGTCGCGGTCGTAAGCGCGCAGCATGCAACCCTGGTCGGTGATGTGAATATGGGTGATGCGCTCGCGGATGCGATTCATCAAGCGCGACGCGAGGTGGCGCCACAGGCTGTCGTTGCGTTTGCGGCGAATGCTGCCGACGTAGTCGAAGCCTTCGTCCATTTTGGCTAATAAGTTGCCGATCTCTTCCGGCGGATTTTGCAGGTCGGAATCGAGCGTGACCACGCGCCGCCCGCGCGCATGCTCGAAACCGGCGATCAGTGCCATGTGTTGACCGGCATTCATTTTCAAATACACCACGCGCGTGACGTCGGGACGCGTTTGAAATTGCTGGCGCAACAGCGCGCGCGATTTGTCGTGACTGCCATCGTCGATGAAAATGATTTCGTAACTACGGCCCAACTTGTCGAGCGCGGCGTACAAACGCGTAAACAGCGCGGGCAGCACTGCCTCCTCGTTGTACACCGGAATCACCACCGACACTTCGACTGCGGATAGGTTTTTATCAAGCTCCGGCACGGCTGAGCTCCTCCAGTACGCTGTGCAGCGCGCTGCAGACGCGCTGCACGTCGGCGCCGCTCATCGCCGGGAACAACGGCAAGGTTAGCGTTTCCGCGCCGATGCGTTCCGCATTCGGGCAGTCGCCGGGTTGGTAGCCGAGCTTACGATACACCGCGAACAAGTGCATCGCCGGGTAGTGAAAACCGCTGCCGATGCCGTGCGCTTGCAAGCGTTGTTGAAATTCGTAGCGCGTCACGCCCAGCGCCGCGAACGCGATCAACGGGGCGAACATGTGCCAGCTATGACCGGCGTCGTCGGCCGGCGGCAACAGCACCGGATCCTTGGGCAGATGTTGAAAATACAACTTCACCAGCTCACGGCGCCGGGTATTGAATTTTTCCAGCCGCGTCAGTTGCACGATGCCGAGCGCGGAGTTGACGTCGGTAAGATTCATCTTGCCGCCCCACGCGTGCACGTCCATGTTCCCTTCAGCGTCTTTTTCGATGCCGAAAAACCGCAGGCGCTCCAGGCGCTGCGCCAAGGCCGGATCGAAGCACGCAACGGCGCCGCCCTCGATGGTGGTGATGTTTTTGTTGGGATGAAAACTAAAACAGACCAAGTCGCCGGAGGAGCCGATCAAGCGGCCATGATCACGCGTACCGATCGCATGCGCGGCGTCTTCTATCACCCGCAATTGGTGCTGACAGGCCAGCGCTTCAATCGGCGCCATATCTACAGCCAACCCGGCGAAATGTACAGGCATCACCGCCCGCGTGCGTGCGCTGATAGCAGGCGTGACGGCGGCGGCAGTGAGGTTACGTGTGTGCAAATCCACGTCGACAAACACCGGCGTGGCACCGGCACTCAGCACGACGTTAGCGCTCGCGACGAAACTCATCGCGGGCACAATGACCTCATCGCCGGGACCGATGCCCGCCGCCCGCAAGCTGACTTCCAACGCGCTGGTGCCGGAGTTGAACACGCGCACCAGCGGATTGCCGCCGAGATAAGCACCGAGCGCACGCTCGAACTCGGCGGCTTTGGGGCCGGTGGTTATCCAGCCGGAGCGCAACACCGCCTCGACCGCAGCAATGTCTTCATCTTCTATGGTGGGGCGAACGAAAGGCAGCATGTCAACCTCGGGCCAGCACGTACACGCCGACGATAATGATACCGATGCCGGCCAGGCGCATCGGCGTCAGCATTTCACCGAACAACCAATACGCGGCGAACGCATTCACCACGTAACCTAATGACAACATCGGGTACGCAATGCTCACATCGACGCGCGACAACGCGAGGATCCACACCACCACGCTGACGGCGTACAAAGTCAGGCCGGTCCACAAGTAAGGCTCGCCCATCAGGCGCAACGAAGTCGGCACCACTTGGTCCATGCTCAAGCCGATGGGACCTAAATCACGCACCCCCGCTTTCAGCGCCAGTTGCGCCACGGCGTTGAGCAGCACACCGAAAATGATCAGAGAAAAACTGGTGACATTCATGAATTGCAATCGATCCGTGTGAGCGGCAGGAATAGCGGCGCGGGCCATTATAAGGGGTCGCCCCGCTTTTCACACGACTCGCGTAAGAACTGTGAATGGCACTCCTTCCCCCTGCAAGGGGGAAGGGACACTTCGTTTCAAGGATCAAATATCATTTTTCTGCCCGAAAAATAGGCGTGACTCAGGTCACTCACCGCGCCCATTTATTGCTTTGCACCAGCTCGTAGGAAATTTGATCGAGCGCGAGCAATTTGCGTTCGATGGTATCGAGCTCGGCCGGTGTTGACGGCAGTCCGTGCAGCGCGCCGGATTCCAAGCGATTTTTCAAACTGTGTTTCAAATAAGTTTGCGGCGTAATCAAGCCGATGATGTCGCCGCCCTCGGTGACGAATGCGTAGTCGTCGCGCTTGCGAAACAGCGACTCACCCAACGCAGCAAACGTCTGGTCGAAACCCAAAATGTCGATGACCGTCGGCATGATGTCCAACTGCGAACCGACGGTTGCCAGCGCCTGCGGTTTATAAATCGCCGGTGCATAAATCAAAAACGGGATGCGGAATTTTTCGACAAACGTACCGGTTTTTTGATAATGGCCCCAGGTATGATCCGCGCAGAAAATAAACACGGTCTTATCGAACCACGGGCTTTGCCGCGCCGACTTCATAAATTCGCCGAGACTCCAATCGGCGTAGTACAGCGTATTTAAAAACCCATCTTCGCTGGTCGCTCCATGCGGACGCAGCTCGAATTGCTTGCCGACACGCGCGTATTCAATGTGGGTGGTGCCGGTGAACACCATGCTGACGAACGGGCCGGACAAAGTGTCAAGCTTGCTCTTGAAAAACATCAGCGTCTCATAATCCCAACCGAAACGCGCGCCGTGTGGATCGGGGTAGTCGCGCAACAGCGGCATGTCTTCCATGCCGTAAAACTGTTCGAAGCCGGTGGCCGACGCGATGGAACTCATGCGGAATGAAACG
>JACQEQ010000364.1 GCA_016200445.1 Gammaproteobacteria bacterium
CAGTACGCCCTGATCGCGATCCGCTTGCGCGATTTTCGCGTCGATGATCTCCTTTTTGCGCGCCATGCGGGCGCGATGGCGTTCGGCGTGTGCAGCTTCGTCAGGGGTTGTCATGCTTGGTTCCCTCCGCCCAGCGGCGAATGATGTCGTGGAGTTGTTGCAGGCCGTCGGTGAGCGCCGCCGGTCCCGGTTGTAAAATATCCGGTGACTTGATTTCGTAGAGGTGATTATTAACTACCGCCGGAACAGCTGCCCAGCCGGGACGCTGCTTGACAGTTTCAGGTTGAAACTTCTTGCCGCACCACGAGCCGATGATGATGTCGGGTGCGCGGCGTACCACTTCATCGGCATCGGCGATAATGCGCTGCTTCGCGCCTGGTGCGCACGACAGTTCCGGGAAGCACTCGTCGCCACCCGCGATGACGACGAGCTCCGACACCCAGCGAATACTGGAGATCATCGGCTCGTCCCATTCCTCGAAATACACGCGCGGGCGGCGTGCGAGCGTGGCGGCGCTGGTGCGCACACACTCCACATCCGCGCGCAAGCAGTCGAGCAGTGCAACGGTTTTTTCGTGCGCGCCAACCAGCGCGCCAAGCATCGCGATCATGCCGAATATTTCTTCCACCGAGCGCTGGTTGAACACATGCACGTTGATGCCCTGGCGTATCAGCTGTGCAGCGATGTCGGCTTGCAGATCGGAGAAGCCCAAAACGAGGTCGGGTTGCAGCGCGAGAATCTTGTCGATCTTCGCCGACGTGAACGCGGAGACTTTGGGTTTTTCCTTACGCGCCTGCGGCGGGCGCACCGTGAAGCCGGAGATGCCGACGATACGATCTTGCTCACCCAGTAAATACAGCGTTTCGGTGGTCTCCTCGGTGAGGCAGACGATGCGCTTTGGGAACAGGCCGCGATGATTTGTCATGGGGCGAACAGCCGTGCAACCGCGTGCGGATTCGACGGAAAATACAGATGCAGATACGACGCATGCAAACGGCCATCGCGGTACACCGCTTCGCCAGGTGCGTATGCTGCTGTGGCGCGGCAGTGTTTGTAGGGTGTGCATCGCCCACCGGATATTGCTTCGATTGTGCTTACCCTACGGCAAAAAAATGAAACGTTGGGTGTGTTACAAATCACAGTCACGTCCTTTGAGAAAAATATCCGTCGTGGCTATGGTCTCAATCAGGCTGTCTTCAGAACCAAACAAAGAAAAGGCGTCGATATTGACTTTATTTAGCCATGACAACACCTTGTGACGCTCCGTTACAGGAATATCAAACTTCCATAGCCAATCTTGATCTGGCTCGTTGCGGTTCACCACTTCTTGGTGCAATGCGGCGATGTACGGTGACTCTGTCCAATCCAACAACGGTGATGGGAAGCCATGATGGCGGAGGTAGGCCAAGTACTCCTTCGGTTCGAGCTCTTTGAAGAATTGTGCGTCAAGGTTTTTCACATACTCTTTATATTCTGCGTAAGTTGGGATCGCCCACTGCCGGTCAGCAAAAGTCTCAATTTTAGGTTTTACTTCTGAAATGATGTTGTAGTATTCCAAGAGGCTTACTTGCTTCGAAAAAAATCGATCAAGTGTCGATTCCAGCAGATGTTCCGAGTCGCTTTGTCCCCGAAATAGAATCTTTGAAACGCGTTCTTGCCCTTTCAGTAACTCATTATGGTACTTGCTGATTTCCCGCAAAGAGTCTTCAAATTCCTCCCAGCGATCGAGCGTGGATTTGAGTTTGGGTTTTCCCATTTATGCTCTCCGACGTAAAGAAGTTGCCCTTACGCATGACGTTTCGCATTGTGTCAATATCATTAGCTATTCACCCGCCTGCCATGCTTCGGGCAAACTTCAGCAGGACGGGAATCGCTGTGGCTACCAGTCGTCGAATCATCTTTGCGTGCTGTCAATTCGCGCCTGAACACTCGACAGAGTGGAATTGGAAGTATCGCTTTATCCTTCTCCCCAGATTATTTCTTCCGTAAAAATTCCTCCTGCTCCACGCCGGACTGTTTGAGGATGGCGCGCAGCGTGCCTTCTGGCATATCGCCGGGATGATTAGGGATGGTGGTGTAATGGTGAGTAGTGGGGTTGTACCAGATTTCGTGGCTGCCTGCGGCTTGCCGGTCAAATGTAAAGCCCAGCTGCTTTAATCGTTTGACGATCTGCCGGTATTTAAATCCTGCTAACCGTCCCATTAGGCATTTACTATCAGCGGATAGTCGAAGACATCTTCGGCGGGTGATAGCGGAGGTTGGCCTTCGCGTTCTTCGCGCGCTTCCAATAATTTTTTCGCCACGTCGCGCGCGATTTCGACCGTCTCCTGAATCGTGCGTCCTTGCGCGATAAGTCCTGGCACCTCGTCGGAGGTCGCCAAATACATGCCCTCGGGCAATTTCTCGATATGCAAATGAATGATCTTTTCCATACGCGGCTCACTCTCAAAATTACGATCATGGGATTTATGTCGTGTAATCCTTGGATGCTATCAACAATAGGTGCATCTGCGAAACTGTGTATCTAACAAAGTAGCAATCGATCTATTTAACAAGCAACAATCCAGCTTTCTGATGGCGCGAACAGGCGTGCGACCGCCTGCGGATTCGACGGGAAGTAAAGATGCAGATACGACGCATGTAAACGGCCGTCGCGGTACACCGCTTCGCCGGGCGTGCCGCCGTGTTGCGCGGTGCCGTGTGTTATCGGTTCAGGCGCAGCTTCCACCCGCGAGTAATGAAAGGTGTGGCCGCGCAGTTCGCCTTCGGGCAGCGTGACGGATTGCGATCCGATTCCGCTTAAGCGGGTGTGCATGATGCCGTGGCCCGGTAGCAGGCCCGCCATCCCGGCGCGCTGGCTTTTGTCATTGGTCAAGGTTTGCAGCAGCGCCAGCATGCCGCCGCATTCGGCGACGATGGGTTTGCCGTGCGCGTGATGCGCACGCAGCGCCGCTTTAAAAGCGTGGTTGGCCGCGAGTGTTTGCAAATGCAATTCGGGGTAACCGCCCGGCAACCACAAGCTGTCAACTTCTGGCGCCGACTGCTGAGCAAGCGGCGAGAAATACACTAACTGCGCGCCGAGGCGTTCGAGCACGTCGAGATTCGCGCGATAAATAAATGAAAACGCCGCATCACGCGCGACGCCGATGCGCACGCCAGCGAGCGAGCGTGGTGGTGGAGTGGCGGTCGTAGACTCAAACGTCACCGGCGTGAGTGCAGCGAGGTCGAGATTGAATTGCAGGCGTTCGGACGCGCACTGGATACGTGTTTCGAGATCGCTGATTTCCGCAGCCTGCAACAAACCCAAATGCCGTTCCGGCAACGCGATATCCGCATCGCGCGCCAAGTGCCCGAACGTGATAACTGATGGCGGCAGGCTTTCTGCCAGCAGCGCCGCGTGGCCGTCGCCCGCAACGCGGTTACCGATGGCAGCGAGCACCCGTAGTTGCGGGCGGTAACTCGCCAGCCCGTGCACCACAGCACCAAAGGTCTGTGCCATCGCCCATGCATCAATCACTGCAAGCACCGGCAAACCGAATTTTTCTGCCAGATCGGCAGAGGACGGCGTGCCGTCAAACAAGCCCATCACGCCTTCCACCAAAATTAAATCCGCGTCGCCCGCCGCTTGATACAGCAACTCCCGACAATGCGCTTCGCCGCACATCCATAAGTCAAGCTGGTGTACCGGCAGGCCCGAGGCGCGTTCTAAAATCATCGGGTCAATAAAATCCGGCCCGGCCTTGAACACGCGCACGCGATGGCCCTGGCTGCGAAATTTGCGCGCCAGCGCCGCCGTCACGGTGGTCTTGCCCTGACCCGATGCCGGCGCGCTGACCAAAAACGCTGGGCAGCGGTGTGCGGTCATGCCGACGTGCCAGGTACGGATTTCGTCGTTATCGCTACGGCGAGTGTGTGCAGCATTGCCGCTTCGGCGACGTACAGAAAAGCGCTGCCGAGATAAGGCGGGAAATACTGTGCGACCCGCGTGGCGTATTCCGTCCAACGCATAGCGGGGAAATACCCCGACAATAGGTAGAAACTGGCGTTCGATATTAGAAACGCCATGCCGGTGCTGAGCAACAGCGCAGCGGCCAGCGGTACCAGTGTGCGCCAAGTGTGACTGTGCCTGCGTGCATACCAGCGGCCCGCTAACCATAGGCAGGCGTAGGTCGGAATCAGAAACATGTACGCCGGACTCATGCACCAGCCATCCACACCGTTGGCCGTCGCGACGTAATCGATCAACCCTGCCTCGGCTAGCAACGCCCCGAAAAATAGCATAGACCGCAGATAGAACCCCGCGATAAAGAATATCGCCAGCGATGCATCTGGCAACGTCAGTGACGAACCGAAATGGTGGAAGCGTGTGGCGAGCATCAGCAGGACTAAAATCAATCCGATCAAGACCTGCTGCTTGGTGTTGAGTGTTGTCATGTCAAGGCTCCTTGAAGGTTACTTCAAGCTGGGTTGATAACGCAGCGTGAGGAAATAATTGCGGCCGTCTTGGTTGTAGTAGTGTGCGGTTTCGTATCGTTTGTCGAGCAAGTTGCTGGCGCGTGCTTGCAGCATCCATTCCGGTGCGATTGGAAGTTCGACACGTAGGTCAATGGTGGCGAAACCGCCGAGCCGATCTTTTACAGCAGGGTCGAAATAGTCGTAACGCTTGCCTTCGGCATGCATTGAGGTGGCGACATTGACGATTCCAAATCGCCGTCCCAAGTCGATATTCGCGATCTGTCGAGTGCGGCGGGCCAACAGTTCTCCATGATTCACTCCGGGGGAACGATCTTCAGGGTTGATAAGGGTGCCATTCGCGGCAATATGCCATTGCTCGACTGTTGCCGATATTGAAGCTTCTAAACCGCGAATACGTACAGTGTCGATATTGTCCGCAATATAGGAAGGTCCCCGAAATACGATCAAGTTGGTCACATTGGTTTGAAATACGTTGGTGGACCAGCGTCCCCATGAGGTTTTTGCTTCCAAACCAATTTCGGTACTACGCGATTTTTCTGGCGCAACGCTCGGGTTGCCATAAATGGGGTAGTACAGATCGTTAAACGAAGGCGCTTTGAATGCGGTCCCGTACGACGCTTTCACACGCATTCCGGCGATGATGTCGTAGCCCCACATCAGATTGCCGGTGTTGTGTCCTTTGAACTGCTCGTTATGATCGCGGCGCGCACTGAGGGCAAGACTGTGACCGGATAATATGGTTTGGTATTGAGCGAACAGCCCTTTGTTATCACGCGAAGTTACAGTGTATAGCGTATTGCTTTCGAGACTGTCGTCTTGATAATCAAGTCCAAGCGTGGTGACTTGCTTTTCCGACGTGGCGATATCATTTTGCAAAGACACGGTATCGCGGCGGGTATCAAACTTGCTGACATAATCGCCATTCAAATAATTTTTCGTGTTGTCCCAACTACGTCCTGCGACCAAAGTCGTGTGCCAAATCTCAGCGGGAGAAAATTGCAGTTTCCCGCTGAAGACTTGTTGCACAAAATCCCCTTCGTTTTGGCCTACGCCGTCATACTGATTTTTGCCTTGAGTGCGCAAGGCAGTTGCCTCTAAATTCGTTCCATCGGCGAAACGGTGTCCAGCACGCATTGTGGCGGAATGTCTTTTGTAGCCGTCAACGTCGGGTTCGTAGGTATTGCAGCCTCCTCCTTGTGATTCCTCGCTGATATAAGGGGCGCCACTACACGCATTGAAGCCGATGGAGTCAAGGTTACTGAGGTTCGCATTGAACCAGCTATCGTCAATCGCGCCGCTAACTCCGGCTTCCAGTTTGTAGGTGTGATTGCTGCCCGCGCCGGCGCTGAAGCTTGGGGTGACCTGATCTTGACCTTTACGCGTAAATATCTGAATGACGCCGCCAAGAGCTTCCGAACCGTACAAGCTTGACAAGGGCCCGCGCACGATTTCAATGCGCTCGATCTGATCGATAGGAATGTCTTGTATGGGCGTGGTGCCCGCCGTCGCTGAACCGACTTTGATGCCGTCGACCAAAATCAATACGTGGCCAGGATTGGTGCCGCGCATAAAGATGGACGTGTATTTGCCCAGCCCGCCATTGTTGTCGATGTTGATACCGGGAACATCACGCAGCGCGTCTTGAACGGACAGAACTTGTGTTCGCTCCAAATCCGCCCGCGTAATCACCGTCACCGACGCTAACGTTGCATCCGCGCTTTGCGCAGTGCGCGTGGCGGTGACAATGACCGGCGCAGCAGTTTCATCCGCTGCGAAAATTGAAGTACTACCGACGACCAGCAGCGACGCTGCCGACAAATTAAACTTACGCATTTATTTCTCCCGCGCGCACCCGCGCAATCCAACCAAGCTTGAGTTACGGGCACACGGAGGAACAAAAAACGGGAGCAACAGGAGACGGCACCCGTGGTATCGCCCTCCGCAATACCCGACGTACATGCACAGGCCGGTTTCCGGGCTCACGAGCGGGAAGGTCTCCCTGATCCGCGCCTTCCCATGTTTTTCAACACAGTGGCATGTTGCGGAGCGTTGACTCGTTTACCGTTGCGGGGGCAGCGCCGGGGTAGTTCGTGATGAACGCACCGGCTTCCCGTTTAACCCCGCGATGTCATGTCGCGGGGAACCTGTAGCAATGAGGGGCTGACTCTAGCCGCTGTCGCGATTCAGTGTCAACGCCAAGAGTCTTCCACTGCAAGATGAGCCTGAACAGGGTCCGTGTTTCCAACACGAGATGAGCCTGAAGTAAGGATGTCTTGTTGTTC
>JACQEQ010000032.1 GCA_016200445.1 Gammaproteobacteria bacterium
AAATGGCGTTATTCGGAACTCTGCGCACTGACTGGGAGCCCACATGCAAGACCGGCTCTTTCATGACACCGTCACCACATCATGGGGATCAACATGATTGCTGAACCCTCCCACGACCCTATTCCCAAAACTACGCATTTTGAATAACGATTTTTCTGGAGTGTAAGCCACTGCCGTTCGCGGTGTAAACCGTTGACAGACTCAAGCAACCGTTTGCTTGCGCTTCCTTACGATCAACAAGACCACCATCGTTAGCACGATGAGCACCGTAATTAGCATTGTATTTCCGTACTGTACATAGAGCGTCGAACCCTGCATTGGTTGCACAGACACGCGCAGTACCGCCGCTTCGAATTGCGGCGCTTGAGCAATCACCTTACCGCGATGGTCGATTGCTGCCGTCACCCCGGTGTTGGTCGCGCGCAGCAACGGCCGTTGCGTTTCGATCGAGCTCATGCGTGCAATTTGCAAGTGCTGGTGCGGCGCCATCGAATCACCGAACCAGGCATCGTTGCTGGTATTGATCAGCGCCGTTGCCTCGGGTAGCGCTTTAATCACTTCCTCACCGAACGCATCTTCATAACAAATCGACACGCCCATTGCATAACCTGCGAGCTTCACTACCGGCAAACTCGGCTCGGTACTGAAGTCAGGCAGTGGCACCTGCATGAACTCCATCAAGCCGCCGAGCAAGGAGGCGAATGGAATATATTCGCCGAAGGGGACCAGGTGTTGCTTCGAATAGCTTTGCAGCGGGCCGGCCACGCTCACCATGCTGTTGTAATACTGTTGCGTGCGCGGGTTCATCACGGGCATGCCGATGAAGACATCGGCACTGGCGCTGCGCGCCTCCTTGCCTAACCCCGCTAAAAACTCCTGAGCCTGATGGTAAAACACCGGCAATGCGGTTTCCGGCCAGATTATTAAGTCACTACCCCAACTCAACCGCGTATTGTCAACATACCAGTCGATAGTGGGTTGCCGTTGTTCGGGACGCCACTTGAGGTCTTGCGACACATTACCTTGCAGCAAGGCCACTTTGATCGGAGTGCCCGCAGGTATCGCCCATTCAATCGTTGTCAACGCATATGCGCCAACACAAAGCACTGCGACAACCGGCAGAGTAATTTTCCAAAGTGCGGCCCGCCGCGCGTACACCAAGAGCGCCACCACAAAAGCCACGGTCCACGAAACCCCAAACACACCGAGAATCGGTGCAATGCTCGACAATGGCGAATCCACTTGGCTATAGCCTATGCTCAACCAAGGAAAGCCGGTAAATATCCAGCCCCGGCACCATTCGCCCAGCGTCCATAACGCAGACACTGCCAGCGTGTTGATCCACAGCGCGTCCGGTTGTTGAAAATAGCGCGTGTGCAACCACCCTACGATCGCAGGAAACAAAGCCAGAAACAGCACGAACAATAGCGTCAGCAACACCCCCATTGGCGCTGACACACCACCAAAATCGTGCATGCTGACATATACCCAACTGACGCCCACGCCGAACATCCCGGCACCGAACAAGAATCCGCTGCGAAACGCTTCGCGTGGCGAACTACGACACCACACGGCAAACAATGCCGCGAGACTTACGAAAATAACCGGAATGAAATTAAACGGCGCAAATGCAAGCGGACTCAGCAATCCTGCGATTGCTGCCAGAAGATAGCGTCGTTGCGACGTTGCGAGTAGCGTTGCGGGATTCACACTAATTGCTTACGGTGCACTGTCGACAGAATTTGCGCGCGTAACCTGCAGCAGTTGAATGCGCCGGCTGTCCGCACGCAACACTTTGAATTGAAATGCGCCAAACGTTACCGCCTCGCCGCGCTTGGGTACGCGGCCAAACTCATTGGTCACCAAACCGCCGACGGTATCGAATTCGTCGTCGCTAAACCCGGCACCTACCTCCAGATTAAAGTCTTCGATCGGCGTGATGCCTTTGACGGTGAAGCGCGCATCGCTGACTTTGACAATATTTGCATCGTCGTCAATGTCATGCTCGTCTTCGATCTCGCCGACGATTTCTTCCAGCACGTCTTCGATCGTAACCAGCCCCGCCACGCCGCCGTATTCGTCGACCACAATCGCCATGTGATTGCGGCTGGTGCGAAACTCACGCAACAACATATTCAGGCGCTTGCTTTCAGGAATGAACACAGCGGGGCGCAGCACGTCGCGCAAATTGAAATCTGCTTTGATGGGCGCGGCGAAATAATTGAGCAGATCCTTGGCCAGCAAGATGCCAATCACTTCGTCTTTATTGTCCCCGATGACCGGAAAACGCGAGTGCGCCGACTCCACAACGATCGGGACGATATCTTCAGGCGACTTATCATGCTCGATGACCACCATCTGCGCACGCGGGATCATCACGTCACGCACCTGCATTTCTGAAACTTCCAATACGCCCTCAATCATGACCAAGGCGTACGGGTCCAGCAGCTGACGTTGCTCGGCATCGCGCAGCAGCTCCATCAACTGATCGCGATCCTTGGGTTCGCGCGAGAGTCTGTCGCTGATGCGCTCCAGCCACGAGCGCCGGATTTTATCGCCCTGACTGGTGTTGGTTTCCGGTTCGTCGTCGCTCATTTTTTCTTCACGCTGCGCTTTTTTAACTCGACATAGGGATTAGCAAACCCCAGCCGCCCCAAAATTTCAATTTCCAGCGCTTCCATGACATTCGCCTCGCGCTTGGTTACGTGGTCGTAACCTAACAAATGTAAACACCCATGCACTGTCATGTGAGCCCAATGTGCCTGCGCCGGTTTGCGCTGCTCACGCGCTTCGCGCAGCACGACCGGCGCACACATCACCAAGTCACCGAGCAACGGCACTGGGACATCTGGACTTAGCTGCGCGGCAAACGATAACACGTTGGTCGGCCCGCGCTTCCCGCGATAGGTGTGATTCAAATACGCGCTTTCTTCCTCGCCGACCACACGCAGCGCCAGCTCCGCGTCGCGACGGTGTGGCCCCACTGCGCTGCGCGCCCAGGCACGGAACTCGCTCGCGGCCGGAACAGCCGTGGCTGCGATACCCGCAGCGCGCTGGATAGCCAGCTTAATACTCATCGATTCGATGTCATGTCAGAACCCGCGCCCTTCTCGTACTGGTCGTACGCATCGACAATGCGCTGAATGAGTGGATGGCGCACCACGTCGCGCGAATCGAAAAATGTAAAACTAATACCCTCGATTTGCTTCAATACCTTGATCACCTGCAACAAGCCCGACGGCGTTGCGCGCGGCAAATCGACTTGCGTCACATCGCCGGTCACCACCGCCGTGGAATTAAATCCAATGCGGGTTAGAAACATTTTCATCTGTTCGACGGTGGTGTTTTGCGCTTCATCTAAAATGATGAACGCATCGTTTAAGGTACGGCCACGCATATACGCCAACGGTGCCACCTCGATGACATTACGCTCGATCAGTTTGGCGACATGCTCGAAGCCAAGCAGTTCATACAGCGCGTCATACAACGGGCGTAGATAGGGATCGATTTTTTGCGTCAAGTCACCGGGCAAAAACCCCAAGCGCTCGCCAGCCTCGACCGCTGGACGCACCAGTACCAGCAGCTGCACCTGATCGCGCTGCAGCGCATCGACCGCGCAAGCCACTGCCAGATAGGTTTTGCCGGTTCCGGCCGGGCCGATGCCGAAATTGATATCGTGCGTGCGGATATTGTTCAGATAGCGACTCTGCGCCGCGCC
Organism: Gammaproteobacteria bacterium; assembly: GCA_016200445.1. Classification (GTDB taxonomy): domain Bacteria; phylum Pseudomonadota; class Gammaproteobacteria; order SG8-11; family SG8-11; genus UBA6921. The sequence continues at coordinate 3,719 of JACQEQ010000032.1, forward strand.
GCGACCGGCGACTATTCCATGCTTGGTTTGAATCACTACCGGTTCGTCATCGGCGCGGCCGCTCGCCTTATTCATACCCGCCTCCTGCAAATGCAAATGCACCATATTCGGCGTCAGCTGTTGTATAGAAGACTGGTCATAAAGCGCGCTGAGAATATGCGCCGCGACATGCACCGATTCGGTGGCGCCGCTGACGCGCAGCGCGTCTTCGCGCAACTGAATTTTCACACCCAAACGATTTTCAATCTGGCGCAAGTGCTCGTCGAATTTGCCGCATAAATTCGCCAAGCGACGATTGTCGGATGGAGTCAAGACTAGATCGTTTGAAATGGTAGTGTGCGGCAATGGCGTTAACACGCTCCGCTGACAGAGCGTTTGGCGTCACCCGACGCAAGCTCCCCGCGCATGGAATTGGTCAATGCTTCGGTAATACGCACCGTAACAAACTCACCCGCCAAACTCGCATCGCCGTCGAAATTCACCACGCGGTTGTTTTCGGTACGTCCGGCCATTTGCCGCCCGTCGTTACGTGATGACGGCCCTTCCACCAGAATCTGTTGCAACGACCCGACCATCGACACGCTGATTGCCTGCGCATGCTTGAGCAAACGCTCTTGCAAGACGGCTAGTCTTTGCTTTTTGATACCCACACTAACGTCGTCCGGGTAGCTTGCGGCGGGCGTGCCCGGACGCGGGCTGTAAATAAAGCTGTATGAAGTATCAAATTTGATGTCGTCTACCAACGCTAGCATGGCAGCGAAATCCGTTTCGGTTTCACCGGGAAAGCCAACGATAAAATCGGTGGAGATACTGATGCCGGGGCGTAACGCACGCAGGCGCCTGATCTTGGCCTTGTATTCCAGCACGGTATGGCCGCGCTTCATTAAATTCAAGATACGATCCGACCCGTGCTGCACCGGCAAATGCACATTGCTCACCAGCTGCGGCACGTCGGCATACACGTCGATCAACGCATCAGAAAACTCCAGAGGATGCGACGTGGTGTAGCGAATCCGTCCGACGCCGTTGATGGCCGCGATGTAGCGGATCAGCAGCGCCAGATCGGCGATGTCGCCGTCATGCATCGCGCCGCGATACGCATTCACGTTTTGGCCCAGCAGATGAATTTCACGCACGCCCTGTTCGGCAAGTTGCACGATTTCGGCGATTACATCGTCGAAGGGGCGGCTGATTTCTTCACCACGCGTGTACGGCACCACGCAAAACGTGCAGTACTTGCTACACCCTTCCATGATCGACACATAGGCTTTCGGCCCTTCTGCGCGCGGCTGCGGCAGGCAGTCGAATTTTTCGATCTCGGGGAACGATACGTCGACGTTCGGCTGCTGCGTGGCACGCGCGGCGTCCAGCATGGCGGGCAAACGGTGAATGGTTTGCGGCCCAAAGATAAGGTCAACATACGGCGCTCGCTTCAGAATCGCGTCACCCTCTTGGCTGGCAACGCAGCCGCCCACGCCGATGACCAATTCGGGACGCAGTTGCTTGAGTTCGTGCCAGCGGCCTAGCTGCGAAAATACTTTTTCTTGCGGCTTCTCGCGCACCGAACAGGTATTGAGCAACAACACATCGGCCTGCAACGCATCGTTGACGATTTCAAAACCGTGCGACTTGGCGAGGATGTCGGCCATTTTGCCTGAGTCGTACTCGTTCATCTGACAACCATGCGTCTGAATGAAAAGCTTGCCGCCCATAGTATTCGCCTGCGAAAAAAGGGGGTCAGGCTACACGTTTTCGCGCTTTTTTTCCACCGCAGGAACATGACAATCCACGGCTGAACGCAGCGGCTCTTCGCGCACAGCTAGCCCACAATTTTCTCAATGGGTTGCTCATTGCGCGCTCAAACACGCCGGGCGCCTACCGATACATACACAAGCCCATCACCGCAGGCGTACTACCGCCATGGCAATTCCTACTGACAAGCCGCGCGTCATCGTCATCGACGATTCGAAGCTCATGCGCGTGTCGATCAGAAATGTGCTGAAGGATGAGTTCCAGCTGGTAGAAGCGATCGACGGCGAACAAGGCTGGAGCATGCTGTGCGCCGATCCAACTTTGCAGGTGGTGATTACCGACGCGCAAATGCCGGGCATCGACGGCTACGAATTGATAACACGCATTCGTGCCAGCGAAAATGCCACGATCCGCTCCGTCCCGATTATTATGATCACCGGCGCCGGCGCAACTGATTTCATCATCAAGCCTTTCGACCGGACCCAATTGCTGGCGCGAACGCGCGCGCTCGCCAAATCCGACCAAACCTCGCGTAAGCTGGCTCAAACCTCCGAAGCACTTGCCGAGCAAGGCGCGGTCGACTCGCTCACCGGCATCAACAGCCGACGCTTTTTTGTCGAACGCGGCGCGCAGGAGTTGGCATTTTGTACCCGGCGTAATCAAGACTTGTCGGTCATCATGGTGCGCATCGATCAATTTGCCGACGCGCAGAAGCAACACGGACAAGAACACGCTGACCAGCTTTTGCAGTGGGTTGCGAAAAAATTAAAAGACACCGTGCGCACCGAAGACACGTTAGCACGCATCGACGGCGCCGCGTTTGCCATCATCGCCGCCGGTGCTGGACGGCTCGAAGCTGCCGTATTGTGCGACCGCATGCGTAAAGCACTCAACGCCGCACCGTTTTCCGACGGCCCCTTGAGCACTGCAATCACTGCCAGCGTAGGCTTGGTTTGTTTGAGCTTCGACAAGCTCGACACCATCGAAAAATTACTCGCACTCGCCGGCCAACGTGCCCTGCGCGCGCGCAGCGAAGGCGGCAATCGCACTGTCGCCAGCAACCCACAACAAAAGACAATACCTGCGCCTGAAGAACCTGCCCCCGGTATCGAAGCGGCCTTGCAGATGGTCGCCGCACGTAACTTCGAACGCTTGCAACCGCACTTAATCGGCATCATGAAACGCCTGCTACCGTTGTTTGAAGCGGCGGATCAACGCTTGCAACTTGGCCTTAGCGACGCGCTTGCGACCATCA
>JACQEQ010000356.1 GCA_016200445.1 Gammaproteobacteria bacterium
GATCGCCCCATCTCTTTTGAGGTTTTTTCGGACGAATTTCCGGAGATGGAGCGCCAAGCATTGGAAATCGCTAACTGGGGAGAGAATGTCTATGTCAAGATTCCAGTCACAAATACCGCCCGACAGCCAGCTTACGATCTGGTTGGCAAGCTAGCCGAACAAAAAGTAAAGCTCAACGTGACGGCATTGATGACGCTCACACAGGTGCGGGAGGTAGTTACCCGGCTCGATTCTGACACGCCGAGTTATGTTTCAGTATTTGCCGGTCGCATTGCCGATACGGGGCTTGATCCTTTGCCTCTCATGGCGGAAGCCGTAGATATCCTCAAAGTAAATTCTAAAGCTGAGCTTATTTGGGCCAGTCCGCGGGAACTGCTCAACATCTTTCAGGCTGATGCAATAGGCTGCCACATCATCACTGTTACTAACGATATATTGAAGAAGCTCTCATTGGTGGGTAAAGACCTGGATGACTACTCATTGGAAACGGTCAAAATGTTTTATAACGATGCACGTGAGGCCGGCTATCGTCTTTAATATTAAGATAACCTTATTGAAAACAGACTTGTTGCACCCATGTGGGGCGGTCACATGTGCTGTGCTTGCGTTTTAGCTGGGAATTCAAAGAACAGGGACTCTTAATTACAAAACAATATGAGAAGAATTCTGATGGTTGTTCCCTGGTATTTGCCAGGCTACAAAGGAGGGGGGCCCATTCGCACTTTAGAAAACATGGTCGAATGGTTGGGGGATGATTTCCAACTATACATCGTGACGTCTGACCGAGACTTGGGGGATCGTCAACCTTACCTTGGTGTAAACCCTGGAATCTGGCAACCGGTGGGTAAGGCGCAAGTGCGCTATCTGACTCCAAAAGAGATGACGGTATCAGTGTTGTATCGGTTGCTCAGAACCCTGGACTATGACCTGATGTATCTGAACAGTTTTTTTTCGCCCTTAACGGTTAAGATCATGTTTCTGCGGCGAATAGGCGTGATTCCTGAAAGACCAGTCGTGTTGGCGCCCCGTGGCGAGTTCTCACTAGGGGCCTTGGTATTAAAACGTCTCAAGAAGCGATTGTATATTTTTCTAGCAAAACGCTTGGGGCTGTATGCCAACATAACTTGGCAGGCATCGAGCGAGTATGAAAAGAAGGATATTTTTTCCATTGTCGGTAAAGATAACATCAGAGAAAAACCGCCAATTAAGGTGGCGCCAAATTTGCCGCCCAAGGGAAGAGGAAAGACTATTGTCAAAAACAGACCCAAGCAAGCGGGGTCGGCACGGATAATCTTTCTGTCTCGTATCGCGCGTAAAAAGAACCTTGATGTTGCTCTTAGGTTCCTGAAAAAGATTAACGGTGAGGTGCAGTTTGATATATATGGTCCAATCGAGGACAAGTTGTATTGGCAGGAGTGTAAAGCATTGATCCACAAGTTACCTGAAAGCGTTCAAGTGAGGTACAAAGGGGAAGCAGATCCTGAACAGGCTGTAAATATTTTTTCTCACTATCACCTGTTTCTGTTTCCAACGCTTGGGGAGAATTTTGGACACGTCATCTTGGAGGCGCTTCAGGGGGGATGCCTTATAATGACCAGCGACCAGACACCGTGGCGTAATTTGGAGGGGAAAAGGGCGGGGTGGGATATACCTTTGTCAGAGCCTGACCAGTTTTACACGTCGCTAAATGATCTCCTTTCCATGGATGATTGTGTTTTCGAGCAATGGTCTAAATCAGCCCAAGACTGTGCGAATAAATTTTCCCAGGACCCCAATCTGGTGGTGGCAAACAGGGAGCTTTTCTCAGAAGCTTTTCTTAGAAACTGATATGTGGAGCACACTCGGGACGGTTCGGTCAGCGTGAAGTGATCCTGATTTCGTGGGTATTGACGAGGAACAGATCAATGAAGCTCCCGCAATTTCACAGACACCCCGACAAAGGGGAGAATCGTGAAATTAAAGGCAATCATGTCATAAAACCGATTCCGGTATACCGACGAATTCATGTCAGAAACGGTGCGTCTCACGCGTGAGTCCGGCTGTGCCCATGCCTACCGGGGCGCGTAAATGAGGATTCTCGACAACTCACGGCCGAAGATCTGATACGCCACATCAAGGCCAAAACCCGCAAGGGTTCGGTCTATTACACCGACAACGGAAAGAGAACCTCTTCAGGAATTTCATCCGGGCCTATTTTGGTTATATTTCGTCCTGATTTCTAAAAATAATGAGCGCAGATTACACGCAGGCTGATTTGTTCTTTAAGATTCGTAAGATCTCTCGATATATCAGGTTGTATGGCCTATCGAGGACCTTGGCGAAGGTCAGGGGCCAGTATCACACGAAGGCTACTGCTGACTTCGATGGGCCGAGGTGGGTGAACCCGAAGTGCAAGGATCCTGATGCGGCAAATCGGTGCGTAGCGATCATAGGTTGCGGCAATTATTCATTTTCTAACATTGCCTATTATCTTGCGAAGCACGATCCGGGATTCCTGCGTGCTGCGTGCGACATACAGAAGAGCAGGGCCTTATCGCTCTGCAAAGCCTATGGTGGCGGCTATGCTGTAACGAATTGGAAGGAGATTGTTGGGGATCCGCGAGTAAAGCTCGTCTTTATTGCATCGAACCACGCTTCACACGCCGAATATGCAGTGTCCTGTATCCAGGCGGGAAAGCATGTTCATATAGAAAAGCCTCATGTCGTAACCCAGGAACAGCTTGATCTGCTGCTTGCCGCGATGAAGCAATACCCGCAATCGAAGGTTTTTCTGGGTTTTAATCGGCCCAGAAGCCGGCTGTTCAGAGAACTTCAGGGGGTGCTGGCGCGCGAATCTGGACCGTTGATGATTAACTGGTTTATCGCGGGCCATGAGATTTCAGATGACCATTGGTATTTCGATGTAAAAGAGGGGGGTCGCGTCCTTGGTAATTTGAGCCACTGGACTGATCTCACGCTTCATCTTGTAACGCTGGGGAAGGCCTTTCCATGCACGATCGTTCCGGCCACTCCGGCTGGCGCCAAGTCCGATTTCATGGTTTCTGTCATTTTCGCGGATCAATCGTGTGCGTCAATCACCTTTTCTGCCAAGGGGCCAACTTTTGAAGGGGTACGGGAGGTTCTCAATCTGCACAAAGGGAATGTTCTTGCGAATATTACTGACTTCCAGTATCTGACTTTTGATGCGATTGAAAAGAAAACGAAACTAAGGCTTCGCCGACGCGATCATGGGCACGAGGCAAATATCGTTCATTCCATGGTGGGCAGCGAGGACGAGGGGGGAGGGGAGGCCATTTCGTACGTTGAGGCAACCGCCCGTTTTTTCCTGGCCATCCGGCAGGCTGTCGATAGTGGCGAGAAGGTTGTCTTGTCGTGAGCCAAATGATATCTGTGGACCTCATCGCCGGGGCGCGCCCCAACTTCATGAAGATCGCACCGATCATCGATGCCATAAAGGCCGTTCAATCGCAAGGCAGTCTGCTCAACTACCGTCTGATCCACACCGGCCAGCATTACGACCGCGCCATGTCCGGCGACTTTTTTGCGCAGCTCGGGATCCCTGAGCCTGACATCAATCTTGAGGTGGGTTCCGGCACACAGGCCGAGCAAACGGCCAATATCATGATGCGCTATGAGAAGGTGCTGCTGCAGCAGAAGAGCGCGCTGTGCCTGGTGGTGGGCGATGTGACGTCGACCATGGCCTGCGCCATTGTCGCGCGCAAGCTGGGCGTGCCGGTGGCGCACGTGGAGGGTGGCATTCGCTCGGGGGACTGGACCATGCCCGAGGAGATCAATCGGGTGGTGACCGATTCCATTACCAACTGGTTTTTCACAACCAGCGAGACGGCCAACGACAACCTCCGCAGATCCGGGGTTGCAGACGATTGCATCTTTTTTGTTGGCAATACCATGATCGATACGCTACTCAAACAGATGTCTCGCTTGCGGCCACCTGTATTCTGGAACGAATTGGGATTGCAGCCGGGGCAGTATTTTGTAGTTACCCTGCACCGACCAGCCAACGTGGATGGTGAGCAACAGTTGCTGCAGCTGTTGCACGCCATTGTCGGGGGCACCCGTGGCCTGCCGGTAGTTTTCCCGGTGCACCCGCGCACGGCAAAGAGCCTGCGCCAGCTCGAGGTGGAGATACCCGGGCTGCATTACGTGGATCCGCAGGGTTATCTCGAATTCAATTATCTGGTGCGGCACGCCCGGGGGGTGATCACCGATTCCGGCGGCATTACCGAAGAAACCACCGTGCTCGGTGTGCCCTGCCTGACCTTGCGCGATAATACCGAGCGCCCGGAGACTGTGACAATCGGCACCAATGAACTAATCGGCACCAACTCCGATAATCTCGCGCCCGCACTGGCACGCTTGCTGGATGGCCGTTGGAAGCGTGGCGGCACTCCGGAAAAATGGGATGGCCATGCCGCCGAACGAATCGTGGCCGAGCTGGAACGGTTACTGGTGTAAATCAAACGAATGGATAAGCAGAACCGATGAAACAAGTCTTGCAAGATCTTGCGAATGGCAACACAAGCGTGATTGAAGCCCCGGCGCCCCAGGCAAGCCCCGGCAACATACTTATATATACCACTACCAGCCTGATCTCCGCCGGCACCGAACGCATGTTGATGGATTTTGGCAAAGCCTCGCTGATCGACAAAGCCCGACAGCAACCTGACAAGGTCCAGATGGTGCTGGAGAAGGTGAGAACAGACGGTTTGATGACCACGATGGATGCGGTGCGTTCCAAGCTGGCGCAACCGTTGCCTTTGGGGTACTGCAATGTGGGGGTAGTGGCTGAAGTTGGGCGTGGCGTCGAAGGTTTTAAGCCGGGTGACCGGGTTGTTTCCAATGGTCCTCACGCCGATGTGGTGAAGATTCACAGGAACCTCTGCGCGAAGATACCTGACAATGTCGATGATGAATCCGCTGTTTTCACCGTGATGGCAAGCATTGGCCTGCAGGGGATTCGTCTGGCTCAACCAACCTTAGGCGAGGCATTTGTCGTAACGGGGGCGGGACTTATCGGGCTGTTGACTGTGCAACTGCTTCGCGCTCAGGGCTGTCGGGTATTGGCGGTTGATTTCGATGAGCACAAGTTGGCCTTGGCGCGTAAATTCGGTGCCGAAGTTTGTAACCCCGGCAGGGGGGAGGATCCGGTAGCCGCAGGCGTGGCATTCAGTCGTGGGCAGGGCGTGGATGGTGTAATCATCACCGCCTCTACAAAGTCCAACGATCCTGTTTCTCAGGCGGCCCGGATGTGCCGCAAGCGCGGCCGCATTATTCTGGTTGGGGTCACCGGTCTGGAGTTAAGCCGGGCGGACTTTTATGAAAAGGAACTGTCGTTTCAGGTGTCCTGCTCTTACGGGCCGGGACGTTATGACGCCAATTATGAAGAGAAGGGGCAGGATTACCCTTATGGGTTTGTGCGCTGGACCGAGCAGCGTAATTTTGAAGCTGTACTGGACATGATGGCCAGTGGCCAACTGGATGTGAAGCCATTGATCACGCGACGTTTTGCGTTCGAGAACGCCGCGGATGCATATCAGGCGCTGACCCAGGATAAATCTGTGTTGGGGATCCTGCTGCAATACACCTCGGATGTCAGTCAACGCGCCATCAAGCGCGTAGCGTTGAAGCAGAATGTGACCTTCGATGCCCGCAAACCTGTGGTCGGATTCATCGGCGCGGGTAACTACGCCTCCCGTGTCCTGATTCCGGCATTCAAGGCAGCGGGCGCGCAGTTTCATACGATCGTGACTGCCGGTGGCGTTAATGGCGTGATTCATGGCGAGAAGGCCGGATTTGCCGAAGCGTCTACCGATGTTGAAGCGCTGTTTGCCAACGACGCGATCAATACCGTCACCATCGTCACGCGCCACAATAGTCATGCGCGTTTCGTGACGCAGGCGCTACAGGCGGGCAAGAGTGTTTTTGTCGAAAAGCCTCTGGCCATCAATCATGAAGAGCTCGCTGATGTTGAAAAGGCCTACAAGGCGGCGCACGCGGCAGGCGCCAAGCCGCACCTGATGGTGGGGTTTAACCGTCGTTTCTCCCCGCATGTGCAGAAGATGAAGGCGCTTCTGGCGCCGGTCAGCGAGCCCAAGTCGTTCATCATGACCGTGAATGCTGGCATGATTCCGGCCGATCACTGGACCCAGGGCATCGAAGTGGGAGGTGGTCGCATCATAGGTGAAGCCTGCCACTTCATTGACTTGATGCGTTTTCTGGCTGGGAGCGGGATCGTATCAATTCAACCGCGTCGCATGGGTGATGCGCCCGGCGTCGCTATTACCGAAGACAAGGCGGCCATCACCTTGGGGTTCGCGGATGGCTCTTTCGGTACCATTCACTACCTTGCCAACGGTGCGGCGAGCTTTCCGAAGGAGCGCGTCGAAGTCTTTACAGCGGGCCGGGTGCTGCAACTGGATAACTTTCGTAGATTGCAAGGCTTTGGCTGGCCCGGCTTCAAGAAAATGAATCTGTGGAAGCAGGACAAAGGACAAACCGAATGTGTGCGTCGTTTCCTGACAGCGGTAGCGGAAGGGGGCAAAACACCCATTTCCGTTGATGAGGTGTTTGAGGTTTCGAGAGTTTCTATCGAGGCGGCGAGACTGCTTCGTAGTCAACGAGATATTTAGGGTATCGCATGGCGTTGAGCAAGATGCTCCGACTGTTTCATACCGTACGTCATCTGAAGGCAGAGCAGTTAATTTATCGTCTGTATTACAGGTTTGCAAAGGTTTATCTCACTGAAAGGCGAGAGTATGGTCAGAGACCATGGCTGTGCACATGGTCGAATTCAGGGTTGTTGCCTTCGAGGATGCTTGCGCGCGGTAGTTTCGAGTTTCTTGGAGAGCAAGGCGATCTCAAGGATAAGGATGCGTGGAATAACTCCCATAAGAGCAAGCTTTGGCTCTATAACCTTCACTACCTGGATGACCTGAACGCCGTCGGCGCTGAATCAAGGCGCGAAGAGCACAAAAATCTGGTTAATCGCTGGATCGCAGAAAATCCGCCCGTGATGGGTCACGGCTGGGAACCTTACCCTCTTTCGTTACGGATAGTGAATCTGGTGAAGTGGTTTTCTCGCCAGAATGCTGTCGAACCCGCTTGGCTGAGGAGTTTAGGGTTGCAGGCGCAGGCTCTTTACAAACAACTTGAGTTTCATATTCTGGGCAACCACCTGTTCGCAAACGCCAAGGCACTGGTATTCGCTGTACTTTTTTGGATGGGGATGAGGCGCAGAAATGGTTGAAGAAGGGTCTTCAGGTTCTGGATCGCGAGATTCCAGAGCAGTTTCTTCCGGATGGAGGGCACTTTGAGTTATCCCCCATGTACCATGCGATTTTGCTTGGTGATATGTGTGATTTGTTAAACCTTGCCGAGTGCTCAGGGTTAAGCGCACTGAAGGAACGGGTATCTGGTTGGCGCGAGGTGGTTAACCGGGGTCTGACCTGGTTAACAGCGATGTCCCATCCAGACGGGCGCATTGCTTTTTTTAATGATGCAGCATTTGACATTGCTCCAGAGCCAGACGCCATCAAAGCCTATGCCGCGAGCCTGGGCTGTAAAGCGAAGCTGGTGTCGTCGCAAGGTCCTCGCGGCGATCGGAAGGTTTCGTTGCGATGGCTGGAAAACAGTGGCTATTGCCGGGTTGAAATGTCTGATGGCGATGTGGCCCTGTTGGATATGGCACGTATTGGGCCTGATTACCTCCCTGGGCATGGGCATGCAGATACACTCAGCTTTGAGCTGAGCCTTTCTGGTCGGCGCGTGTTCGTCAATTCAGGCACATCGCGGTATGGTGAGGATGCTGAAAGGCAGCGCCAGCGGGGCACCGCAGCGCATAACACGGTGGTAGTCGACGGCGAGTCCTCGAGCGAGGTGTGGGGCGGGTTTCGCGTAGCGCGCCGGGCATTCCCCAGCACGCCATTCATTGCCGAAAGTGACGAATCTGCGGTTGTCGTAGCAAGTCATGACGGCTACAAACGCCTTCAAGGCAAGGCTATCCACCGACGCCGTTGGACTTTTACCCCGCGCTCGCTGGTGATTCATGACTTGGTTACAGGGAATTTCGAGAGCGCCGAAGCGCGTTTTTATCTGCATCCAGATATCGGCATCGATCGGCA
>JACQEQ010000357.1 GCA_016200445.1 Gammaproteobacteria bacterium
CACCATCGGTTACATGCACGATGATCCCGGCTACCAGCGTTTCTTCAGTTATATCGCCTTGTTCACGTTTGCGATGTTGATGTTGGTGATGGCCAACAACTTCATGCAATTGTTCTTCGGTTGGGAAGCGGTCGGCCTGGTGTCGTATCTGTTGATCGGTTTCTGGTTTAAAAAACCCACTGCGATTTACGCCAATATGAAGGCGTTTCTGGTCAATCGCGTGGGCGACTTCGGTTTTCTGCTCGGCATCGCCGCCATCTTGATGTACTTCAACAGCCTCGACTACATGGATGTGTTCCGCTCCGCGCCGATGCTCAGCAGTCTCACCATCGAAGTGTGGCCGGGTGTGACTTGGTCGTTGATGACGGTGATTTGCATTCTGTTATTTATCGGCGCGATGGGTAAATCCGCGCAAGTGCCGCTGCATGTGTGGCTGCCGGATTCGATGGAAGGCCCAACGCCGATCTCGGCCTTGATTCACGCCGCCACCATGGTCACCGCAGGTATCTTCATGGTCGCGCGCATGTCGCCGTTGTTTGAATTGTCCGAGACCGCATTGAGCGTGGTGTTGATCATCGGTACCATCACCGCGTTTTTCATGGGGCTGCTGGGTATCGTGCAGAACGACATCAAACGCGTGGTGGCGTATTCAACCTTGTCGCAACTCGGCTATATGACGGCCGCGTTAGGCGCATCCGCGTACGCCGCCGGTATTTTCCATTTAATGACGCACGCGTTTTTTAAAGCGCTGCTGTTCCTGGCCGCCGGTTCGGTGATCATTGCGATGCATCATGAACAAGACATCCGCAAAATGGGTGGCCTAAAAAAATATATGCCGATTACGTACTGGTGCTCGCTGATTGGTTCGCTGGCCTTGATCGGCGCACCGGGGTTTGCCGGGTTTTATTCCAAAGACAGCATCATCGAAGCGGTCGGCGCCTCGCAGATTTACGGTGCCGAATACGCGCACTGGGCTTTGTTGGCGGGGGTGTTCGTCACTGCGTTTTATAGCTTCCGTATGTTCTTCCTGGTGTTCCACGGCAAGGAACGCATGGATCACCACACGCAGGAACATTTACACGAATCGCCTCCAGTCGTGACCTGGCCCCTGATCTTGCTGGCAATTCCGTCGGTAGTGATCGGCGCGATTTATGTGGGCGATATTGCGTTCGGTAAATTCTTTGGCGATGCGATTTTCGTACTGCCGCAACACGATGTTCTGGAGCATTTGTCCGAAGAATTCCACGGGTGGGCGAACATGATAGTGCATGCGTTTTCCGCAGCACCGTTGTGGCTGGCGGTAAGCGGCGTGTTTACCGCCTGGGTGATCTATCTGAAACAACCGCTGATTGCCGATGTGCTGCAGAAAAATTTCGCATTTATCTACCGTCTGCTCGATCGCAAATACTACTTCGACGACTTCAATCAAAAAGTATTTGGTGATGGCGCGCGCGGCGTCGGCGGATTGTTATGGCGCTTCGGCGACATCAAGATTATCGACGGTGGTATGGTCAACGGCACCGCCTATGCGATTGGAAAATTGTCGGGCGTGATTCGTCAGATGCAGTCCGGTTATTTGTACCACTATGCCTTCGCCATGATTTTCGGTTTGTGCGTGGCATTAGGCTGGGTCGTGCTTGGCTGAATGATGATTTCGTCCGCCTTCGTTGGCTGGGCGAGTAACACAGGTTCAACGTTAACAAGGTTCGCGCACTTATGTTTTCCGGGTTGCCATTATTAAGTCTTGCGGTGTGGGTGCCGATTCTTGGCGGGGTCTTGACATTAAGCGCGAGCCAGGAACATCAAGCGAAACTGGCAAAAATTATTGCGCTGGTGGTTGCGGTCGCGACATTTATCATCACCATTCCGCTGTATACGCAATTCGATGTGTCGACATTTCAGATGCAGTTCGTCGAACAGCATGCGTGGATTCCTGCTTTCAACGTTAACTACACCTTGGGAATCGACGGCATTTCCATGCCGCTGATTCTATTAACCAGTTTCACGACGGTGTTGGTGATTCTGGCGGGTTGGGAAGTGATCACGTTTAAACCCGCGCAATACATGGCGGCGTTTTTGATCATGGAAGGTTTAATGAATGGCGTGTTCGCCGCGCTCGACTCGATGTTGTTCTATGTGATGTGGGAAGGCATGTTGATCCCGATGTTCCTGATCATCGGCATCTGGGGCGGCGAACGGCGTGTGTATGCGACCATTAAATTTTTTCTTTATACCTTCCTCGGTTCGGTGTTCATGTTGGTTGCTTTGATCTACATGTATATCCAATCCGGTAGCTTCAGCATTCTCGACTTTCACCAACTCAAGCTCGGGCTCACGCCGCAGATTCTGATTTTCATCGCCTTCCTGCTGGCGTTCGCCGTGAAGGTGCCGATGTGGCCGGTGCACACTTGGTTGCCGGATGCGCACGTGGAGGCACCGACCGGTGGCTCGGTGATTCTGGCGGCGATCATGTTGAAAATGGGCGCCTACGGCTTCCTGCGCTTCTCGTTACCAATCACTCCGGATGCCAGTGCGCAACTCGACTGGCTGATGATCACTTTGTCCTTGATCGCCGTGCTGTACATCGCGTTGGTGGCACTGGTGCAGCAAGACATGAAAAAGCTCATCGCCTATTCATCGATCTCGCACATGGGATTTGTCACGCTCGGCTTCTTCATGGGCTTCGAGATTTTGCACAACACCAATAGCGTGCAGGGTACGTCCATGGGGATCGAAGGCGCGATGGTGCAAATGCTGTCGCATGGCTTCGTGTCCGGGGCGCTGTTCCTGTGCGTCGGCGTGTTATACGACCGTATGCACAGCCGGCAGATCAACGACTACGGCGGCGTGGTCAACACCATGCCCGTCTTCGGCGCATTCATGGTGTTTTTCGCGATGGCCAATGCCGGGCTCCCCGGCACCTCGGGGTTCGTCGGCGAGTTTATGGTAATCCTGAGTTCGTTCAAGGCCGGTTTCTGGGTCGCGGCGATTGCAGCCACGACGCTGGTGTTCGGCGCGGCCTATACCTTATGGATGGTAAAGCGCGTGATCTTCGGTGACATCGCTTGGTCGAGCAGCTGCACGCATCGAAGTTATAACGACGTTTTCAATAAGGCTCAGCTACGGTTCAGATGATGAATTTCCAAATACCTAATTTTATCCTCGCCGCACCCGAAATCTGGGTGCTCAGTATGGCCTGCGTGGTGCTGTTGGTGGATGTGTATAGTCGTGGCACCGAGCGCAATGCGGCCTATATTTTGACGCAATTCACGCTGGCGGTGGCGGCGGTGTTGACCGTGACGTTTTACACCGGCGAACGTGCCCTCATATTCAACAACTCCTATATCAGTGATTCCATGGGTACGGTACTGAAGGTGTTCGTGTACCTGATCAGCGCCGCCGTATTCGTGTATTCGCGCGATCATTTGCGCGAGCGGCAACTCTATCAAGGTGAGTTCTTCGTGCTCGGCCTGTTCGGTGTGCTGGGCATGATGATCATGATCTCCGCGCACAGTTTTCTCACGCTTTACCTCGGTTTGGAATTATTGTCCTTGTCGCTGTACGCGATGGTCGCGCTGCGGCGCGACTCGGCGGACGCCACCGAAGCGGCGATGAAGTATTTCGTGCTCGGCGCATTGGCGTCCGGCATGTTGCTGTACGGCATGTCGATTATTTACGGTGTTACCGGCAGTCTCGACGTCGGGCAAGTCGCCGAGCGTATCGCCCAGGGTGGCGGCCAAAATGAATTGGTGCTCGCATTCGCCGTGGTGTTCGTGATCGTCGGGCTGGCATTCAAGCTCGGTGCGGTGCCGTTTCACATGTGGATTCCCGACGTGTATCACGGCGCCCCGACGCCGGTCACCATGTACATCGGCACCGCACCCAAAATCGCTGCGTTCGCGATGGTCATGCGCTTGCTGGTGGAAGGCTTGGGCGAATTGCACGGGCATTGGCAGGGCATCCTGATCGTGCTCGCCGTCTTGTCGATGGGGGCAGGTAATATCATTGCCATTGCGCAAACCAATTTGAAACGCATGCTCGCGTACT
The DNA here is from genome assembly GCA_016200445.1 of Gammaproteobacteria bacterium. Lineage (GTDB taxonomy): Bacteria > Pseudomonadota > Gammaproteobacteria > SG8-11 > SG8-11 > UBA6921. The sequence goes on from JACQEQ010000357.1 coordinate 4,048, forward strand.
CGACTATTTCGCACGTCGGCTTTTTGTTGTTGGGAATCTTGTCCGGCACCGCGAACGGTTAT
>JACQEQ010000363.1 GCA_016200445.1 Gammaproteobacteria bacterium
CGTAGGCTTTGAACTCGCCACCGTATTTCTCCGCCAGCACTTTGGTCAGCGCCGCCGTCAATGTCGTCTTGCCGTGATCCACGTGACCGATCGTCCCAACGTTGACGTGTGGCTTCGTACGTTCGAATTTACCCTTGGACACGGCTAAGCACCTCTCTCAATCTAAACACTGAATTAATGGGTCAAACATCCATGCACGCAGCGTTGCGCGCACTGTTTCATTTTTACTTATTGCTTCGACTTCTTGATTACTGCCTGTGCAACACTGGCCGGGGCTTCGGTGTAATGGCCGAACTCCATGGTGTAGGTCGCACGACCCTGGGTCGCGGAACGTAAATCCGTGGAATAACCAAACATTTCTGCAAGCGGAACTTCTGCGCGCACGACTTTACCGGAAACCGAATCTTCCATCGCTTGAATGACGCCACGACGGCGATTCAAGTCGCCAATCACATCGCCCATATTCTGTTCGGGCGTTACGACTTCAACTTTCATGATCGGCTCTAGCAACACTGGGCTGGCTTTCGCACAACCATCTTTAAAGCCCATCGAGCCGGCGATTTTAAACGCCATTTCGTTAGAGTCAACATCGTGATAGGAGCCGTCAAAGATAGCGACCTTCACATCCACGACCGGATAACCTGCAAGCACGCCATTCTGCAACTGCTCTTCGATGCCTTTTTGTACGGCCGGGATGTATTCGCGCGGCACAGTACCACCGACGATTTCGTTAACGAACTCAAACCCTTTGCCGACTTCTTGCGGTTCAATACGTAACCACACGTGCCCGTATTGACCACGACCGCCGGACTGGCGCACAAACTTGCCTTCGCTCTCCACCGACTTACGAATGGTTTCGCGGTAGGCGACCTGAGGCGCGCCGACGTTGGCCTCAACCTTGAATTCGCGGCGCATACGCTCAACGAGCACTTCAAGGTGCAATTCACCCATACCAGAAATAATGGTCTGCCCGGTTTCCTCGTCAGAACGCACGCGAAACGACGGATCTTCTTGCGCTAATTTACTGAGCGCAATACCCATCTTCTCTTGATCAGGCTTGGTCTTGGGCTCAATCGCAACGGAAATTACCGGCTCGGGGAACTCCATGCGCTCCAAGGTAATAATGGCATCCAAGCTACATAACGTATCGCCCGTGGTAACGTCTTTCAAACCCACCGCCGCCGCGATATCACCTGCGCGCACTTCTTTTAATTCTTCGCGCGTATTCGCATGCATCTGCACCATACGGCCGATGCGCTCTTTGCGATCTTTCACCGGGTTATACAGCGTGTCGCCAGAATTCAACACGCCGGAATAAACACGGAAAAATGTCAATGTACCGACGAACGGATCGGTCATGATTTTGAACGCAAGCGCAGAGAACGGCTCTTCGTCAGACGCATGACGCTCTGCTTCCGTCCCATCCTTATCGTCGAGATGTCCAACAATCGCCGGCACATCAATCGGCGCAGGGAGGAAGTGAATTACCGCATCCAGCGCTGCTTGCACGCCTTTATTCTTGAACGCCGAGCCACACAATACCGGCACGATTTCCATCTTAATATTGCGTTCACGCAACCCGGCGATAATTTCTTCGGTGGTTAATGCAATGCCGCCGAGATATTTTTCCGACAACGCTTCATTGGCTTCAGCCGCTGCTTCCACCATTTTTTCGTGCCAGTCGTCGCACGCCGCGACCATGTCAGCAGGAATTTCTTTTTCCTCAAACTTCATTCCCTGAGACGCATCATCCCAGTAGATCGCTTTCATTTTGATCAGATCGACCACGCCGACAAACTTCTCTTCCTGGCCGATCGGCAACTGCAACGGAACCGGCCGGGCGCCGAGACGCTCACGCAGCTGTTTCACCACATTCAGAAAATTTGCACCGGCCCGATCCATCTTGTTGACGAACGCAAGGCGCGGGACATGATATTTATTAGCTTGGCGCCACACCGTCTCAGACTGCGGCTGCACGCCACCAACCGCACACAAGACAAAGATTGCGCCGTCGAGCACGCGTAATGAACGCTCGACTTCAATCGTGAAGTCCACGTGTCCGGGAGTATCGATAATGTTAAAGCGGTGCTCAGGAAACTGCTTAGCCATACCGCTCCAAAAGCAAGTGGTCGCAGCCGCAGTAATAGTAATACCGCGCTCTTGCTCCTGATCCATCCAGTCCATGGTGGCGGCGCCGTCATGCACTTCGCCGATCTTATGCGACACGCCGGTGTAAAACAGAATGCGTTCTGTGGCCGTGGTTTTACCGGCGTCAATGTGCGCCATGATACCGATGTTGCGGTAACGCTCGATGGGGGTTTTGCGGGCCACGGAAAAAACCTCTACCTAAAATCTGCAATGAACTTTGTGCTGTTACTACCAGCGGTAATGGGCGAAGGCTTTATTGGCTTCAGCCATACGGTGCACATCTTCACGCTTTCTGACTGCCGTGCCTTTGCTCTCAGCCGCATCCATAATCTCGCCAGCTAAACGCATACCCATGGATTTCTCACTACGGGCACGCGCCGCTTCGACCAACCAGCGCATGGCCAACGCATTTCGACGCTCGGAACGCACTTCGACAGGCACTTGATACGTAGCACCACCAACGCGACGCGACTTCACTTCAACCATCGGACGAACATTATCCAACGCCTTCGTTAGCAATTCGCGCGGATCGGTCTTTTTCTTTTCTTCAATGCGTACTAGTGCGCCGTAGATAATTTTTTCAGCAACGGACTTTTTTCCGCTCTTCATCACGGTGTTGATGAACTTTGAAAGCAGTACATCGCCGAACTTAGGATCGGGGATAACTGCTCGTTTTGCTGCAACTCGTCTACGCGCCATACGCTGAATCTTCCTATTTAAAACTTGCCGAGCAGATTAAGACTTGGGACGCTTTGCGCCGTATTTCGAACGACTCTGCTTACGATTTTGCACACCCGAAGTATCTAAACTGCCGCGTACCACGTGGTAGCGCACTCCGGGCAGATCTTTTACACGACCGCCGCGAATCAGTACTACGGAGTGTTCTTGTAAATTATGGCCTTCGCCACCGATATAGGTAATAACTTCAAAGCCGTTAGTCAGGCGCACCTTAGCAACCTTACGCAACGCAGAGTTAGGCTTTTTAGGGGTCGTGGTATAGACGCGCGTGCACACGCCACGCTTCTGCGGGCAGGACTCCAGCGCCGGCATTTTGCTTTTTTTGACGACGCGTACGCGTGGTTTGCGCACTAACTGGTTGACTGTGGCCATTATTTACTCCAACCCTCTAAATAAAACGACAGGCAGGGAAACCCGGCCTGTCTGTAAGGAGCGGGGATTTTAGGCAGACACTTAAGGACTGTCAAGCGCGAACGAAAACTTATATTAGTTGCGTTCGTGTTTTCCGCCGTCCAACACCCGCTCGTATTTATTCTGTTCAATTTTATCTACAGAAATAACAGCGCATAGAGCACTGCTATTCCATGATCTCTTCAACTTCGCTGCCCGCCGCTTCTCCCAGTCCACGTGCCGATTGTTCAGCCATTCCACCGGCTTCTGCACGCCGACGACGACGCTCCATGTGGTAAGCCATCCCGGTACCGGCCGGAATGAGGCGCCCGACGATGACGTTTTCTTTCAAGCCGCGTAACAAGTCAACGCGCCCCGTCACCGAAGCCTCAGTCAACACACGCGTGGTTTCTTGGAAGGAAGCCGCCGAGATAAACGAATCAGTACCGAGCGATGCCTTAGTAATACCGTGCAGCAGCGGCTCTACAATCGCCGCCTGTTTGCCGGCAGCGATAACACGATCATTTTCCTCGCCCACCCGATGGCGATCCAATTGTTCGCCTTTCAGGTAACGCGTATCGCCGGAATATTTAATCTCCACTTTACGCAACATTTGCCGCACGATAACTTCAATGTGCTTATCGTTGATCTTTACGCCTTGCAGACGATAGACATCTTGCACTTCGTTGACGATGTAGTTCGCCAGCGCTTCGACACCGAGCAAGCGCAAAATATCGTGTGGATTGGGCGCACCTTCGACAATGACTTCGCCGCGTTCTACATGCTCACCTTCGAACACGGTGATGTGGCGCCACTTCGGAATCATCTCTTCATGCGGCTCGCCGCCATCCGCCGGCGTGATCAACAAACGCTGTTTACCCTTAGTCTCTTTACCGAAACTGACCGTACCGGTGATTTCCGCTAGGATCGATGGCTCTTTAGGTTTGCGCGCCTCGAACAACTCGGCCACGCGCGGTAGACCGCCGGTGATGTCGCGGGTCTTTGACGATTCTTGCGGCAAGCGCGCAACCACGTCGCCCACGGCCACTTCGGTGCCGTCCTCGAGACTGACAATCGCACCGCCCGGCAAGAAGTAACTCGCCGGTATCTCGGTACCCACTAGAAGCAAGTCTTTACCTTTTGCGTCGACCAGCTTGACAATGGGGCGTAAATCTTTCGCCGCGCCGCCACGCTGCTTCGGATCGGTCACCACCAAACTGCTCAGACCGGTGACTTCGTCCACTTGACGCTGTACGGTGACGCCTTCGATGAAGTCGAAGAACTTCACCCGGCCGGCCACCTCGGTGATAATCGGGTGGGTATGCGGATCCCAGGTCGCAACGATGCGTCCGGGATTAACCTCGGCACCGTCTTGTACGGAAATCACGGCACCGTACGGTAACTTGTAGCGTTCACGATCACGGCCGTGAGCATCGACCACGGTAATTTCACCAGAACGAGACACCGCCACCGCATTACCACTCTTATGCGAAACAATTTTGATGTTGTGCAGCTTGATCGTGCCCTTCGACTTTACTTCGATGTTGTTGGCCGACGCAGAGCGCGACGCGGCACCACCGATATGGAAGGTACGCATGGTTAACTGGGTGCCTGGCTCGCCAATCGATTGCGCGGCGATGACGCCGACCGATTCGCCCATATTGACCAAATGCCCACGCGCCAGGTCGCGACCATAACAGGAGGCACATACGCCATAACGCGAACGGCAAGTAATCGTCGAACGTACCAGCAATTGATCGACGCTTAGCTCTTCGAGCAAATCGACCATCTTTTCATCGAGCAGCGTGCCAGCGCTCACCACGACTTTACCGGTGGCACTCAATACATCTTGAGCAACGACACGCCCCAACACACGCTCACGCAAAGCTTCAACAACATCGCCGCCTTCGATCAACGGGGTCATCATCAAACCATCGGTAGCGCCGCAGTCGACTTCAGTGACCACCAAGTCCTGCGCGACATCGACCAGACGACGCGTCAGATAACCTGAGTTTGCGGTTTTGAGCGCAGTATCGGCCAACCCTTTACGTGCACCATGCGTCGAAATAAAGTACTGCAATACATCCAAGCCTTCGCGGAAGTTCGCGGTAATCGGTGTTTCGATAATCGAGCCATCCGGCTTGGCCATCAATCCACGCATACCGGCCAACTGACGAATCTGCGCCGCACTACCACGCGCACCGGAATCGGCCATCATATAAATCGGATTGAACGACGCCTGACGTACCTTGCTGCCTTTGGCATCAATGACTTCTTCCGAACCGAGCTTTTCCATCATCGCTTTGGCGACTTGATCATTGGCGCGCGACCAGATATCGACCACCTTGTTATAGCGTTCGCCGTTAGTCACCAAACCCGAGGTGTACTGATCTTCGATTTCTTTGACCTGCGTTTCTGCGGCACCGATGATTTTTTGTTTCTCTTCCGGCACCACCATATCGTTCACGCCGATCGACACACCTGAACGCGTCGCGTAATGGAAGCCCATGTACATCAGGCGATCGGCGAAAATGACCGCTTCTTTCAAGCCCAGGTCGCGGTAGCAAACATTGATGATCGACGACGAAGCTTTCTTCGTCATCGGGCGATTAATCAACTCAAACGGAAACCCGTCCGGCAAAATTTCGGACAACAGCGCGCGACCAACGGTAGTGCTGACCAACGCCGTAATTTTCTGACGCTCGCCTTTATTGCCGACGACGGTATTGGTCATGCGCACTTTGACTTTGGCATGCAAATCCACCGCACGGCTTTCGTAGGCGCGGTGCACTTCAGCGGTGTCGACAAATACGCTGCCTTCGCCCTTGGCATTCACGCGATCACGGGTCATATAGTAAAGACCCAGCACCACGTCTTGCGTCGGCACGATCACCGGCTCGCCGTTCGCAGGCGACAACACGTTGTTGGTCGACATCATCAGTGCGCGCGCTTCGATCTGCGCTTCAATCGACAACGGCACATGTACGGCCATTTGGTCGCCGTCGAAGTCGGCATTGAACGCGGTACACACCAACGGATGCAACTGAATCGCCTTGCCTTCGATCAGTACCGGTTCGAACGCCTGGATACCCAAACGATGCAGGGTCGGCGCACGGTTCAACAACACCGGATGTTCGCGAATCACTTCTTCGAGGATGTCCCACACTTCGGGACCTTCGCGTTCGACCATCTTTTTCGCGGCTTTGATAGTGGTCGCCAAACCACGCAATTCGAGCTTACTGAAGATGAACGGCTTGAATAATTCCAGCGCCATTTTCTTCGGCAATCCGCATTGATGCAGACGCAAGGTCGGACCGACCACGATCACGGAACGGCCGGAGTAGTCAACGCGCTTGCCCAACAGATTTTGGCGGAAACGGCCTTGCTTGCCCTTGATCATGTCGGCCAGCGATTTGAGCGGACGTTTATTAGAACCAGTAATGGCACGACCGCGACGACCGTTGTCGAGCAGAGCATCGACCGCTTCTTGCAGCATGCGTTTTTCATTGCGCACAATGATGTCGGGCGCGTTCAGAGCCAACAACCGCTTCAGGCGATTGTTGCGATTGATCACGCGACGGTACAAATCATTCAAATCCGAGGTCGCAAAGCGGCCGCCATCGAGCGGCACCAACGGACGCAGATCGGGCGGCAACACCGGCAACACCGTCATGATCATCCATTGCGGTTTGTTGCCCGAGGCCAGGAACGACTCGATCAACTTCAGACGCTTGGCAATTTTCTTCGATTTGGTTTCGGCCGTGGTGTTGGGTAATTCCTCACGCAGGCGCTCCATTTCTTTTTGCATGTCGAGTGACTTGAGCAATTCAAGAATTGCTTCGGCACCCATGCGCGCATCGAACTCGTCGCCGTACTCTTCGATGGCTTCAAGATACGCTTCGTCAGAGAGCAGTTGTCCGCGCTCCAACTGCGTCATGCCCGGCTCGATTACCACGAAAGCCTCGAAGTACAACACACGTTCGATATCACGCAGCGTCATATCGAGTAACAAACCGATACGCGACGGCAGTGAACGCAAATACCAGATATGCGCAACCGGGGACGCCAACTCAATGTGGCCCATACGTTCACGACGCACTTTAGCCAGAGTGACTTCAACGCCGCACTTTTCACAGATCACGCCACGATGTTTGAGGCGCTTATATTTGCCGCACAAACATTCGTAATCTTTAACTGGCCCGAAAATCTTCGCGCAGAACAAGCCGTCACGTTCCGGCTTGAAGGTACGGTAATTGATGGTTTCAGGTTTCTTCACCTCACCATACGACCAGGAATGAATCTTGTCGGGCGAGGCCAGCCCAATGCGAATGGCATCGAAGTCTTCGGTCTGACTCTGTTGCTTCAAAAGATTGAGAAGATCTTTCATGTTCACTCCTGCTTACGCGGCTACGCGATTTACTTAAGTTAACACCGTGAACGATTCAACACCTGCGGCAACGCGAGCTAGAACTGCTCAAGCTCGATATCGATGCCCAGCGCCCGAATTTCTTTCAACAACACATTGAAAGACTCGGGCATGCCGGCATCCATACGATGGTCGCCATCGACGATATTTTTGTACATCTTGGTACGACCGTTCACATCATCCGACTTGACCGTGAGCATTTCCTGCAAGGTGTACGACGCACCGTAGGCCTCAAGTGCCCACACTTCCATTTCACCGAAGCGTTGGCCACCAAATTGTGCTTTACCACCTAACGGCTGCTGTGTAACCAGGCTGTACGGACCGGTGGAACGCGCATGCATCTTGTCATCCACCAAATGGTTGAGCTTGAGCATGTACATGTAACCCACGGTTACCGGACGTTCGAACGTTTCACCGGTACGTCCGTCGATCAAGGTGGTCTGACCACTGGTAGGCAAGCCCGCCAAGGCCAACATGTTCTTGATCTCGGTTTCGTGCGCACCGTCGAACACCGGCGTTGCCATCGGCACACCGCTACGCAGGTTATTGGCAAGACCCAGCACTTCGTCGTCGCTCAATGATGCAAGATCTTCTTTCTTGCCGCTGCTGTTGTAGATCTTGTCGAGAAATTTACGGATCTCGGCGGCCTTCTGCATTTCGTCGACCATTTGGCCGATTTTGCGGCCCAAGCCTTTGGCAGCCCAGCCCAAATGACACTCGAGCACCTGCCCGACGTTCATACGCGAAGGCACGCCCAGCGGATTCAACACAAAGTCGACCGGCGTCCCATCTGCCAAATGCGGCATGTCTTCAATCGGTACGATCTGCGACACGACACCCTTGTTACCATGACGTCCAGCCATCTTGTCGCCAGGTTGCACGCGGCGTTTCACTGCCAAATACACCTTCACCATCTTCAACACGCCGGGCGCTAATTCATCGCCCGAGGTCAGCTTGGCTTTCTGAGCAATAAAGGTTTCTTCCATTTCGGCGCGCTTGAGCTTGATTTGCTCGGCAAACTTTTCCAAATCACTACCGGTATCTTCATTTCGCAAACGAATGTCGAGCCACTTGTCGCGCGGCAAATCGACCAAATATTGCTTGGCGATTTTGGTCCCCGCCTTCAGGCCGGCGGGTCCCCCGTCGGCAACTTTACCGACCAGCATTTTTTCCAAACGGTCATAGGCATCGTCTTCCATGATGCGGTACTGATCCTGCAAGTCCTTTTTCACTTTGATCAACGCAGCTTCTTCGATCTGCTTGGCACGCGAGTCTTTGGGCACACCGTCGCGTGTAAACACTTGCACGTCGATCACGGTGCCATCCATACCGGACGGAACGCGCAACGAGGTGTCTTTCACATCCGAGGCTTTTTCGCCAAAGATGGCGCGCAGCAATTTCTCTTCCGGCGTCAGCTGGGTTTCACCCTTGGGCGTCACCTTACCGACCAGGATGTCGCCAGGCTTGACTTCTGCACCGACATAGACAATGCCGGCTTCGTCCAACTTGGCCAACGCGGATTCGCCGACATTGGGAATATCGCCGGAGATTTCTTCCGAACCCAACTTGGTGTCGCGCGCGACGCAGGTTAACTCTTCGATGTGAATGGTGGTGTAACGATCTTCCTGCACCACGCGTTCGGAGATCAAAATTGAGTCTTCGAAGTTGTAGCCGTTCCACGGCATGAACGCGACCAGCATGTTTTGGCCCAGCGCCAATTCACCTAAGTCGGTCGACGGACCATCGGCCAGCACATCACCTTTCGCCACCACGTCGCTGGGTTTTACCAGAGGCTTTTGGTTGATACAGGTGTTCTGGTTGGAACGCGTGTATTTGATCAAGGTGTAAATATCGACACCCGATTCGCCCGCATTGGTTTCGGTGTCGTTAACGCGCACCACGATACGTCCGGCATCAACGGAGTCCACCACGCCACCACGCTTCGCAACCACCGTCACGCCGGAGTCGATCGCCACTGCGCGTTCGATGCCAGTACCGACCAATGGTTTTTCCGAACGCAACGTCGGCACCGCCTGGCGCTGCATGTTGGAACCCATCAAGGCGCGGTTCGCATCATCATGTTCCAGGAACGGAATCAACGCGGCCGCCACCGACACAATCTGCTTGGGCGACACGTCGATGTAGTTGATGCGTTCCGGCGTCGACATGGTAAATTCATTCTTGTGACGGCAGGACACCAAGGTGTCGGTAAGTTTGCCGTTCTTATCCATGGTCGCATTCGCCTGTGCGATCACGTATTCGCCTTCTTCAATCGCGGACAGATAATTAATTTCATCCGTAACGCGGCTGCCCGCCACTTTGCGGTACGGCGTTTCTAAAAAGCCATATTCGTTAGTGCGCGCATACACCGCGAGCGAGTTAATCAATCCGATATTCGGACCTTCCGGCGTTTCAATCGGACACACCCGACCGTAGTGTGTCGGATGGACGTCGCGGACTTCGAACCCAGCGCGCTCGCGCGTCAGGCCGCCCGGCCCAAGGGCCGAAACGCGACGCTTGTGCGTCACTTCGGACAACGGGTTGTTTTGATCCATGAACTGCGACAACTGACTGGAACCGAAAAATTCTTTGATCGCTGCCGATACTGGCTTGGCGTTAATCATTTCTTGCGGCATCAGATTCTCGGATTCCGCCAGACTCAAACGCTCTTTCACGGCACGCTCAACACGTACCAAACCGGCGCGGAACTGGTTCTCGACCATTTCACCGACGCTGCGAATGCGGCGATTACCGAGGTGATCAATATCATCCACGGTGCCGCGGCCATTGCGGATTTCGATGACAGTACGCAGTACATCGGTAATGTCTTGCTTCGACAACACGCCTGAACCGGTGATTTCCTGACGGCCCACGCGGCGGTTGAATTTCATACGCCCAACCGGCGACAAGTCGTAACGGTCGGCACTGAAGAACAAGTTGTTGAACAGAGCGATGGACGCATCCTTAGTCGGCGGTTCGCCGGGACGCATCATGCGGTAAATTTCCACCAAGGCTTCCAAGTCCGTACGTGTTGAATCGAGACGCAACGTATGACTGATATACGGCCCGCGATCCAGATCGTTGGCGTAAATGGTCTTAAAGTCTTTAATGCCCGCCTTCATGAACTTGGTGAAGATCTCGACATTGATCTCGTCGTTAGCATTGGCAAG
>JACQEQ010000362.1 GCA_016200445.1 Gammaproteobacteria bacterium
CTGCAATGAAAAGACGTGGCGCGGAAAAAATATCACCAGCGTTTGAGTAGGCCGGCGCGCAGGCTAGTGTTGGTATCGAGGTAGACATTTCCTGCGGCCCAGCCTGCGGTTTTCCAATCGGTCTCGATATACGTACTCCACTGCGTATGCAGCGGATACACGAAACGTGCGGCAATCCGCCCGCCCAGCGCGCCTTTATTTGTATCGAAGCGTTGCTGTTGCGGTTGTTGCCAAAGGGAGGCTGTTATTGACATATTAAATGGTATTGCAAATGTCCTTATCGGCAGGCGTTGCAGCTCGACGCTGATGCCCGGAAAGGCGTGGCGCTTATTCCGGTAGTTGTGGATGATGAGCACGGTGTCGATCTGCGTGGTATGCAAAAACAGATTGGCATCGATGCTGTAACCGAATGAGGTCAGATGATGGCGCAGCGTCGCGTTCCAGCGCAGCGCAGAGTCGTCCACTGGATTCATGGCGGTATTACTGTTGTGGTTAAACAAGAACGGGTCGATTAAATTCAACAGTGAAAGATCGCGTTGGCGCCGCAGGTAGCTGCGTTCCGCGCCGCTGAGATCCGACCACGAAATATAACGATCAATGCCGACGCCCGATGGATGCACGCCACGCTGGGCATAGGGTTCGTTGGGGCGATGCAGATCGTATACCCAGGCGGTACAGTCCAGTCCGGTGAAGTCACGTTTTGGCACGTTGGTGCCGTCCTGGCGATTGAATTCAGCCGTCAACGTGTCGGAGTCTTGACCGGCACAGGTGTCGAGATAGGCGATGGAGTTAAGCGCGTTCATCCATAATAAGAAGCCGTTGGCGTTACGCACTCCGGTAAAAAACACGTCGTTTTCCAGCGCTAAGTTGAATTCGTACTGAGCTTCGATGCCGGCAGCGCTCAGCCGTACGAACTCCGCCGGGTGATTTAGTTTGAGTTGCTCCAGGCCGGCGTCGGTAACGTGACTGACCGCAATCGAATCCGAGAACACCGGCAGGTTGTAGACGTCGTTGTAACTCTTGATGCCGCGCCTGCCCATTACCGCGCGATGCCACTCTTCGTGCAGCCACGAATCGCCCAAAGGCATCCAGGTCATGACAATATCGAAACCGATGGTGCTGGCTAACCGCCAGCCGGGTTTGGCGGAAAACTCGTGTGCCAGCTCATGATGCGCGAACTGATACACGTCTTTGGACCAGAGCAACGACTGACGCATGCTGGGCGCGGTGTAGCCGTTACTAAAATTATAATGTGCGTCGAGCAGCGGCAGGTCGAATACCGGGGGTGAATATTCTGCACTGTCTGCAAAAGCTGGCGACGCAACCAGACACATGAGGGGGATGAGGTAGCGCATGTGCTGGTTTAGGCTGAGCTTGCTAAATCGATCCCGTGTGCAACTGGCAGCTAATGCGGTATCTGCCCCTTGGCCAGTGCCCAATGATGCGCCGCATGGTGATTGCCCTCGGCCATGATGCCGATGTAGCCGAGCGCGCGCAGTTTGTCGACCTGGCTGGCGTCGTCGCTGGTTACGCGTAGTTTGTATTTGTCTTTGTCCTTGCTGGCCGTCATGTCCCAGCCAGTTTCAGCTTTAAGAATTTTCGGATGCGCGTTAAATACACGATCCAACGCAGGTATTGCACTGGGTAGGGTTGCGCGTACTGTCAACTCAATACCTTTGTCGATGAACTTCTGCGCAACGACATCCACGTGTTCCGCCATGTGGTTCATGTCGAGCAAATGTTGGCGAAGTGGTTCAAGGTTGACTTTTTTCCAATCGGTGGACGGGTCGGCTTCGAGTTTACGCAGCACTTCTTGGATGGCGCCGAAAACAGCATTGCCGGGAGCCTCGAGCGACATTACGGCAGCGTCGTGCGACGGCATATGATGCGATTCGGCGGGCGTGGGTGTCGGGGTCTCGCCGTGCGCAGTACTCCAGGCCACCATTAAGATAAGGGCGCTCATTCGATAGCCGCGATTCGAGTTCGACGCATTTTTCATAACTGACATTTCTCCGTGTAAACAACATGGAACGGTTGGGGATTTAGAGTAGTTGGCCGGTGCGGTGCTGAAACGGCGTGCGTCGCTAAACGCGCGGAACCTCGCCGTACGCAAACAAATGATCCAGCCACAGGTTAGTCAAGCGTTCCTGCAATCGGTTCTGCGCCAGGCGTTCATCGAGGTTATCCAGATCGACAATATCGAGGGGTTGATCCTGCCAGGAGCAACCGAACACCGCTTTGGTGCGCTTGCCGGTGGCGGGATCGATCTGCCATTGCAGGCATTGCGAGCACACGCCTTTGAGCATGCATTGCATCGGCGTGTTGATCGAGCCGATGACTTCGGCCGGTCCTTTGACGAATACTGATTTCAGTTCTTGTTTGCGCGCATCGCGCAGGGTGCGGATCAGGCACGGGTCGCCGATGACCAGCAATCGGTCCACGTCTTGAATTTTTATCGCGGTTTCACCCAGCGCACCTTGTGCATAGCGTTGTATTGCGTTGACGATGGAATCGTTCAGTGCGCGGTCTTGCGCGCGCTGCGGTGCCGGTGCAGCACCGGTTGTCGTGACCCATACAATGCAATCCGCCGCGTGTTCCAGTTCGCGCTGGTAAAAAATAGCTTGCGCGCTATCGAATACCGCGAAGTACAGCACGCGACTGCCTTGTGCGCGCAGCGCAGGACCGACCCCCATGATGTGCGGCACGCTGAGCGGCCCGCCGACGACCATCACAGTTTCGGGAATGTCGTCGGGAATGCGCGTGCGTACGCCGCCCGGTCCCATCAGCGACACCGGGTCGCCGGGGTTGAGCGTGGCAACCAGGCGGCTGCTGGCGCCGCCTTCGATGGCGAGCAGCGAAACCGTGCCCGCAGTATTGTCAATATGTGCTCCCGTGAGCGCAAGCGCTTCGGTTTGCAATGCGGTTCCGGCGACGACCGGCGCGAAGGTTTCGAAGTTCTGCAAGCGGAAAAACTGCCAAGGACGAAAACGCTGCACCGCCAGCGGCGCGCGGATTTTCAGCTCGACGACATGCGCGTGCACGCGTTTGACGCCGATCACTTGCGCTTGCAACTGATCGGCGATGCGCGCGCGAAACGTGTGATATTCGCCGCTGTTGCCGAGCTGCTGCGCACGCGCACCGAACGATTGCATGATTTTCGGATAGATGCGATAGCCCGACGCAATGGCTTTCACCACGCTGCCGTTAAACACCGGATGAGTATCGCCGATGAAGCTCACGCGCTTGTCAGCATTGCTATACGACGTGAACGCGCCGAAGTCTTCGGTTTTGCAGTGAGCGGCGACCGCGACCGGGAGCAGCTCGCTGCCGTGCGCGGCAAAAGTTTTGTAAAAACCGCGTTCCTTGGCGAAGTGTTCCTTGTGCTCGAACGAGTACGCAACATTGGGCCGGGCGCCGGTCGCGACTAATATCGCACGCGCTGGTAACACGACTTCGCCGCCAGCTTCGCGCGCGCAGACCAATGCTTCGGCGTGCCCGTGCGCATCCACACGTACCGACCTTGGCTCCAAACCTTCGGCGTAAAAAATACCTTCTTCTAACGCTTTAATTACTTCTTCGTGATTACGCGTATAGGCCGGTGAATCTTTGATCGAACGCCGATAGGCGATGGTGACGCCGCCCCACGCATGGAGTAGCGCAATGAAATCCGGCGCGCGTTGTTCCTGCTCCGCTTGTGCACGTTCGGCTCGCACCGCGCGGCCATGGTGCAAATATTCGTCGAGGATGGCTTGCGATGGGATGTCGAGGCGCGCGTGAATGCGTTCGACGCCAAATTGGGTTTTGAGTTGCTCGTAACGTGCGAGTATTTTCTCCACTTGCACGATGTAATACGCCTGCACCTCGGTGGCGGTATCCACGCCCGTGAGTCCGCCGCCGATGACGACCGCCGGTAAGCGAATCTGCAAATTGGCCAGACTGTTTTCCTTGGCTGCACCGGTCAATTGCAAGGCCATCAGAAAATCGTTGGCCTGGCGCATGCCGGGCGCGAGCGAGCCAGGTATTGGCAAGGCTTGCGGTAACCCGGCTCCGACCGCGATGGCAAGGTGATCGAAGCCCAGCTCCCACGCATTTTCGACCGTGATGGTGCCGCCGAAACGTACGCCGCCGAACACCTGAAAATGCGCGCGGCGCGCCAGCGTCAGATAAATCAATTTCAAGAAGTTTTTGTCCCAGCGCACGGTGATGCCGTATTCGGCTACGCCGCCAAAGCCGGTCATCACGCGCGTATCGAGATTTTCTTCGAGGCCGGCATAACTACGCACTGGATTGTTGATCAGCGACAGGGGTAGAGGCTCGACTTTTAATCCTTCGATGCCGACCACCGCGCAGCCTTCCTGCAACAAATGATGCGCCAGCGTGAAACCGCTGGGGCCCATCCCGGCGATCAACACCTTGAATCCGTTGTACGGCTTCATTACATATTGTTCGCGGCGCAGCGGATTCCAGCGCGTCAGCAAGTCGTAAATTTCTACGCCCCACGGCAGGCCGAGCACGTCGGTCAGCACCCGCGTTTCGATTTCGGGTATGTTGACCGGCTCCTGTTTCTGATAAATGCAGGCCTTCATACAATCGTTGCAGATACGGTGGCCGGTGGCGGGGCACATCGGGTTGTCGACCATCACCATCGCCAGCGCTGCGATGCTGAAGCCATCGCGCTTCAACAAGTGCATCTCGGAAATTTTTTCACTCAAGGGGCAGCCGGTCATGGTCACACCGAGCGGATTTTTTTTCAGGCCCTTGTCAGGCTCGCCTTTTTTCTCGGGAAAGCCTTTCGAGCAAAAATCGCCGGCATGGTCGTGACAATAAATGCAGTAGTTCACTTCGCTTTGCACGTTGCGCGCATCGCTGCGCGGATCGGTCAATTTGAAGCCGTCGCGGGCGCGGTAATGGTGCGGCGGGCTTTGCATCCGGCCGATGCGGTCAGCGGGAATTTTAACCAGGGGTACGAGGTTGTCATGGTCGGTGGGTTGCGGCAATTTGAAGCTGACCCAGCGCCGCGTCGCGGCGCGGCCTTCCGGCACGGTGAGGGCGCGGATGCACCAGCGGGTGAGTTGTTCGATCTCGTCTTTGAATTGTTCGGTGTCAGTGAGGATCTGCTGCGCGAATTTTGCGATGGCCAGTTCGCGATCAGGTTGTGAGGTATCGATCCGCGAGTTCAGCCAGGTATCCAACGCGCTGAAACTTTCCAGCTCATCTTTGGCAAGCAAGCGGCGGCGCGCACGGCGCTGCACGAATTGTTTTTTGAACACGAACACCGGATCGTGCGCCAGTGTTGCGTCGCGCAGTAAAGCCACCTCATGTGTGACGCCAAACAGGGTGCTGACAAATTCTTCCAGCAGTGGCGCGCAGGCCAGTAATAAGGCGCTTTCTTCCAGCGCGGGGAAAGTTTGTGCACCGCTACGGTAAGCGCGTAGCGCGTCGTGTTGCTGTGGGTGTTTGGCCTGTAATTGCGCTAAAAATACGCTGTCGAGACGCTGCAGACCGTGCGCGTCAAATAGATCGCGGTAGGAAAATCCGGTGAGGCCCAGGTTCAGTTGTTCCATGCGGGTTCCAGTGCGAGAGAGCGAAGGCGGTATTGTACACACACCCTCCGCTCGCTGTCGGCAGCGCAATCGTTCACGCTACAACTCCGGACTGGTACCGCGCACTCAGCTAGTAACCGCTGGAATTCAACATTAAGTTAGTTGGACTTAACCACGTGCGTATTCGACGTGCCGGTCGCGCGTTTCGAACCGCCAGCCACAGCGTGCGCGAGTGATTTTCTAAGCCAATCCAATTCCGCGCGTAGCCGCGAGAGCTCAAATTCGCGCGCTTGTTTTTCCAGCGGGTGCTCGATCCCGTTGAGGGTGGCTGTCAATTCTGTCCAATAGCGGCGCAGTTCGTAGAGTGGAATGACCATGCTGCCGGTACCCAAGCGCTTTTGCCATTCTTTGCCGGCAACTTCGAGTTGTTGCCAGAGTAGTGCAGCTTTTTTGTTTTGAGCTTCATTCATGCGGTACTCCTCCAAATTAGGGTCTTTCCAGGATTTACTTTAGCCGCGCTGTCTTAACGAGAACTTTAAAAGTTTCAAATGACACCCGGACGTGCGTTCTTAAAGTTAGTGATCGATTCGTTGTGGATAGTACGCAGTTACTACTGAGACGATTCGAGCAACACTCGACCTCAAAAGGAATCCTGCCATGTCCAAAAATATCACCATCATTCAGGGCCACCCCGACCCCAGCGGAAAACCGTTTGGTTACGCACTCGCGCGCGCTTATGCCGACGGCGCGCGTGCTGCAGGGCATACGGTGCGTCTTATTGAGGTAGCGCAGCTCGACTTTGAATTATTACGCAGCAAAAATGACTTTTACAAGGGGACAGCGCCGCCCTCGATCCGTGCGGCACAGGACGTCATTACCTGGGCCGAGCATCTGGTATTTTTCTACCCGCTGTGGCTGGGCGAGATGCCCGCGCTGTTGAAAGGATTTTTAGAGCAGGTCGCCCGGCCAGGCTTTGCGTTCGAAAATTCATCAGATGAAAAAATGGGCAAGAAATTGCTCACGGGCAAGAGCGCCCGCATCGTCGTGACCATGGGCATGCCCGCGTTAATTTATCGTTGGTATTTTCGCGCGCACGGATTAAAGAGCTTGAAGCGCAACATTCTCGGCTTCGTCGGCATCGCGCCAATCACCGACACTCTGATTGGCATGATCGAGTCGGATGATGCCCGCCGACGGGAAGCGTGGTTGCAGAAAATGCACATATTGGGACGTGCGGGGCGCTAGGTGTATAAAGGTGCGATCTCGCCAGAACGGAAAGTAACACGCATGGATCGCCACGAAGCATTTAATAGCATCAGTCATTTAGTCGGCGCGGTGGCGGCGCTGATCGGCGCCGCCGTGTTGATCGTGTTCGCCGGTATCGACGGCGACACGCGCCGCATCGTCAGCTTCAGCATCTACGGCGCGACCTTATTTTTGTTGTATCTGATGTCCACGCTGTACCACGGCACTCAGGGCCGCACGCGCCGGGTGTTCAAAATCTTCGACCACCAGGCAATCTATTTGTTAATCGCAGGCACCTACACGCCGTTCGCGCTCGCCACCTTGCGCGACGCAACCGGCTGGTGGCTGTTCGGCGCGATCTGGACCCTGGCGCTGCTCGGCATGGTGCTCGACGCGCTGCCGCGCAAGTCACCGCGCGTTTTGGCCATGGTAATTTATCTGGTGATGGGCTGGATGTGCGTGCTGGTCATTAACCCCTTGATCGCGAAGTTGTCAGTGGCAGGATTTTACTGGTTGCTGGCAGGCGGAGTGTTCTACACCGTGGGTGTGGTCTTTTACGCGCTGGGGCAACGCATAGTCTGGGCGCATGGTGTGTGGCATGTGTTTGTGCTGGCCGGCAGCGCGTGCCATTACGTGGCGATATTGTTTTACGCGTGAGTCGTGCATGCCCGGCAATCCGCGTGCAAGGCGGAGAGCGAAAATGAATCACCCTCCATAGAAGCCTTGCCCATTGCACGCGAACGAGCTTATTTTTAGAAGTCGGGCGGCATCTATTTCTATCGGAAAATAGGTTCTGCAAGGGGCGCATCTATAGAAGATGTTCAAAGGTTTTATCTATGGTTGAGGAGAGTCGTATGAAGATAATGCCGGTAATCTTTTTATTGTTATCTTGTGTTGCCGCACATGCTGGGTTTGACGAGGGTCAGGCCGCTTATGAACGTGGCGACTATGCGACCGCAGTACATGAATACCGCATGTCGGCTGAGCAGGGAGATGCGATGTCGCAACTTAGATTAGGAATTATGTTCAAGCGCGGGCAAGGCGTAGACCAAAATGTTGAGGAAGCAGTGATGTGGCTTAAAAAAGCCGCAGAGCTAGGCAACGAGGAGGCGCAATTAAGCCTTGGGCTTAGGTATAACAAAGGTCAAGATGTGAAAAAGGATGATGCAGAATCAGCAAAATGGTATCGCAAGGCGGCGGAACACGGTGTTGTCGGTGCGGAATTTCAAATGGGGTACGTGTATGAGCGAGGCTTAGGTGTGAAGCAAAATCTTGCAGAGGCGGTGCGGTGGTATAGCAAGGCGCTCGATCATGGCTTCTCATTTGCGAAAGAGTCTCTTGAAAGAACGAAAAAGCGTTTACGTACAGAATAGAAGAATCTGGATATGCGGACTATAGGGGGAGCTATGAAGATTGTTTTTGTTATTGCACTATTTTTATTTGGAGTAGCCGCACATGCGGCTCCACAAGAGGAGGAACAGCAACGAAAAAACGTCAATACCCAAAACTTAATAGACGATTTGCAACATTCCTTTCTTATTGACATGGACGAAGGCAAATCGGCGTATGACCGAGGCGACTACGCGACAGCGTTACGTGAATAGAATGGCGGCAGAACAGGGAGATTCGGAGGCGCAATACAAGCTTGGGGCAATGTATGACGAGGGAAAGGGAGTAAAAAGAGATAGAGTCTTCCACTGCAAGATGAGCCTGAACAGGGTCCGTGTTTCCAACACGAGATGAGCCTGAAGTAAGGATGTCTTGTTGTTCATGATGGGAGGATGAACGCCATCATGAATGACTCTGCATTGAACACGATTGAACAG
>JACQEQ010000033.1 GCA_016200445.1 Gammaproteobacteria bacterium
AGCCTTCGCCGCACACTGAGACCTCGCTGAAATTTTTGTACACGCCCTCCCAGATGTATTGCGGGATCACGGCATTAACTCTTCCGTCGTTTCGCTTCTTCGCCACCGCCCCATTGCACCGGCTTTAGTAATTGAATCGTCTCCGCTATACCTCTTTCCAGATTGCCCGCGAAGATGAACCCGTGTTTTTGGAAACAACTATTATCGACGTTATAGGACAACTGGTTCATGATGGCCGAATCCACAAGTTGAACCGTCAGATCCGGCACATGCGCCTTTATGGCCTCGACGATATCGCCCACTGTCGAGTTCACCGTGACAATGTTATAAATCCCATTGTCGAATAGCGCTTTCCTGATGATGAATTTAATCGCCTCCGCGCAATCCCTGAGGTCCAGATAAGGCCGCTTCTGATTCAGGGCGGTCCGCCACACTGTGATGGGCTGTCCCAAGACTGCCTGCCAGCAGAACTTGTTGATGGCGGTATGAAAGCGCATGCCGCTGGAGACGCCAAAAATTGTCCCCAGTCGGCAGATGACAAACCGCAACCCTTCGGCTTTCCCCAATTCTGCCAGTAATCGCTCCGCCCTAAGCTTCGAATCGGCATAAGGGCTTTGCGGTCTCAGATCGCTGAGGGCGCAGTTCTCGTCAACGGTCTCCGCTTGGGTGCCGTACACGCTTGTGGTCGAAGGAAAAATCAACGCGCTTCCTACCTTGATACATGCCCGAGCGACCCGCTCGGCCCCGATCAGGTTCACGCGCTCCACCTGATCCTTATTCTCAAAGCTGGCAGTTGCGTTGGTAATCGCGGCCAAGTGCACCACAGTATCCCCAGCCGCAAAAATCGCTTCAAGATCCGCTTCCAGCACATCCGCTTCCAGAAAGCGGTATCTCCCCTGTCCGGGAAGATTGAAAAGCGAGCAATAGCGCTGGGTCGCAAGGTTGTCCAGCATTACGATTTCCGCATGAGGAAAGGCCGCAGGGAGGTCTCGAATTAATCGTGAGCCGATGTGACCCAAGGCACCGGTAACCACTATTCGCATGGCGTCAGCCCAAGTATTGTCCCAAACAGGGAGCAAAGTAGTCTTTGGTTTTGATCAGACCAGCGGTGAGATCGGTCTGCGGCGCCCAATTTAGAACGGCTTTGGTTTTCTTGTTGCTGATGACCGCGTGCCCGATCTCGATCATCTCCCGGTCCTTGGGCCACTCGACATACCTGACCCTCCCTCCGATGTTCCTGCTGATCGCCTCGGCAATTTCAGAAACTGCGTATTCCTTATCCGCGACGGCGAAGAACACCTCGCCGTCGCTCTTATCCGCTTGAGATGCCAGAATCAGGGCCGCGATCGCGTCCTCCACGTAGTTGATATTCCGAAGTTGTGCCCCGTCGCCGTAAACAGTCAGGTCTTTGCCACGCAGTCCTATCCCGACAAAGTAATTCATGAAGCCAAAATCAGCGCTCCTGATATTTGACCGAGGACCAAAGACGTTGGCAAGCCTGACGACGGTCGTTCGCATGCGATACGCGCTGCCATAAATCAACACATACTTCTCTGAGGCGCTCTTGTTGGCCGAATAGATATCTACCGGAAACTCTGGGTGGGTTTCGTCGATCGGACTGAATTGCATCCTCCCGATCTGCGTAGTGGTCCCGACCTGCACGATCTTGATGTGCGGGTTAAACCGTCGCGCTGCTTCTAAGATGTTGATGACTCCTTTGCAATTTACATCAATATCGATCAGTGGCTCCTTCATGGAGTTTGGATGCGACGTGTAGGCGGCGCAATTAAAGAGCACATCCTTATTGAGGATAGCGGCACAGACCCCCTCGAAGTTTCTGATGTCGTTCAGAATAATCCCGACGGAATTCTTTATGCCCTGGACGTTGTACATGTTTCCGCCGGACCGCGGATCGAGACAGTCATAAATAGTGACCTCGGCCCCAAGTTCGAGGCATTTGTGGACGAGATTGCTCCCGATAAAGCCCAGGCCACCGGTGATGAGAACCCGCTGTCCCTTCAGACTCGGCATTAAATCCATGGCGCTCTCGACCTTCCCATTAAGTCAGCACACCTGCTCTCAGAGACATCCTCAACGCTCACTCCAGGGCAATTGCGCTTTACGATTTTCCGAGGCGGAGCAACACATCCCAGGCAGAACGGCCCGGCCAACTGCTCTTCCGAACCAACCGCCGATCCCCAGCTTACCGCGCCAGGATTGCTCTGAGGCCCGCACAGACTGCATCAATCTGATCTTCTGTTAGGTTGAGTGCGCCGGGCAGGTTGATGCCTCTCGCGGAAATATCATACGCGCGAGGGTTCAGCGGGCGATAGCGCGCGTCACAGCCAGGGTACGCGGGCAGAGAGGACAAGGGATAGAAGAATGGCCGCGAGGGAATTCCAATAGCCTCGAGCTTGGCCATAGCATCCAGCTTACTCATCTTATGGCTGTGGCCGAATACGAGGGCAGTGATCCAGACGCTATTGAGAACACCCGCAGGCTCTGCGTTCAGTTCGATATCCTCAAGATCGGCCAGCCGTTCCTTGTACATATGGTAGATCGCCCGCTTCTTAGCCACCAACTCGTCCAGTCGTTGAAACTGCGCGTACCCCAAGGCAGCCTGCAAATTGAACGGCATATATTTGTAAGTGACCTCATAGTTGTAGTACATGGAGCCGCCGGGCTTTCGGCCATGATCCCGCAGGAACATACAGCGCTCAAACAACTTGTCATCATCCAGCAACAGCATACCACCTTCGCCAGTCACCAGCGTCTTGGTGCGATTGAAGCTGAACACCGATCCG
>JACQEQ010000353.1 GCA_016200445.1 Gammaproteobacteria bacterium
CACGTACGATTCCGCAACGAAAACCGTTAACGAGCTGCACCGCCATGCGCTGGTTTACGCCAAGAAGAACGGTAGCTTTTACAAGGTGAGCGCGCTGACCAGCAACGCCATACCCACGTCCACACAACTGTCGAGTATCACGAGTGCGGAAATAATTTGCTCGACGAGCGTGGGCGCCATCGATTTCGCGGACCCCGACAACTCGCAGATTGTGTACCGCACCCCGGGTGCGAATGCCCTCTGCAACGATAGCGACGATAGATACAAAATGGTGCGCTTGAACATGGGCGCCGCAGACGCACCAGTGAGCGCGAAACAACCGATCGGCACCGCATTTCACAACTGGGCAACGACTGCCGTCGCCGGTGTCGATCCGGGTGCGATCTCAGGCTGGCTGGTCAACGACGCGGGCACCCTGCAACGCTGCGATCCCAATTTTGCGAATTGCGGTGCGAATTTGATGACAAATATCAAATCTGCATCACTATTGATAATCGCAGGGTCAAACCGCTGGCTGCTGGAGATCGACCACGCAGTCTATGTCTACGATGACGCCAGCAGTGTTGCACCTAAGAAGATTTTCACCATCCTTGACAAAAAGAACCTTGCCACCGGCCGTGTCACCGGCACTGTTAACGATGGCAGCAACTTTTACTTTGTCACCAGCGAAGAACCCACGGTGGTTCACAAAGCGCCGGTGGATGGCAGCCTTGGTGCAACTTCGTTTGGGGTAGCATCAAGTAAGCCGATTCTCGGTTTCACCTTATCTGCTAACACGCTGTTGTACTGGACAGAGAACGGAATCACGCGGGTGGACAAAAACAGTGGCGGTGCCAGCACAATTGTCACCGGCAATTTTGCTGCGGTCGCCGCCGTCAACAGCAACCATATTTATTACAGCTATAACTCCAATAACGCGATTCCAATAGCGGGCATGATCGATGACGACAACGTAAATAACAAAACAGAAACCATAGGTGCGAATTGGCTGGGCATCGTCTACGACACCTCATGGAATTTGACCGACGGCTTTGCAGGTCTACCACAAACCCTGATTCGCGCTGAAGGCTACAGCGTTGGAAATGGCTTTGCAGGCGCGACATTGCATTCCATCACGGCGTTGAACAGGACAGATGCGGGCATATTGGGAACACTGCCCGCCGGCTTCTCCAGCATCTATTGCTCAAGCTTAGGCCCCGATGCGTTATGTACCGGAACGAGCTCGACGAATCAGATCGACCTCTTTTACTTGAACGCTACATCGCCTGATTCATTGCTGCGCATTACCAATACACCGGCACAAAGCGAGGCGGTGGTCTATTAAGTTTGGCGTAGCGCTCACGTTATTCTCAACAACCTTCCAGCTTCTTTTCCAAGCGCTGCACCGACACCGGTACCAGCGCTTTCAATTCTTGCGCAAACAACGACACGCGCAGCTCTTCCAGCAGCCAGCGGAATTCCAGCAACTCGGCGCTGGTTTCCTGCTTACGCTGTGCCTGTTGTAGACGATTTTCATAACGGCGGCGTAGTTGCGCGATTTGCTCGCGTTGTGCGGCTTCGCGCACGGCGCCGTGCGCGGCTTTTTCGAGCCGCACGCGTGCCGCTTTGAGATAGCGCGGATAGTGCTCCAGCCAGCGGCGCGGCGTGCGCGTGATAAATCCGGCGGCGAATAACAAACCGGTTTGTTCTTGCACGTCGCGCACCGCGTCCACCACGTGCGGATGTTTGGCGGCGCGCAGGGCCGACTGCAACGCATGCTGTTCGCTGGCGATGCGTTGCAGTAACGCGCACAGCGTGTTGACTGCATCGCCGAGCGTGCCCTTGCCCGTTTCCAGCATACGATTGAATTCATCTGCGGTGCGCGGCAGCGCGGACTCACTCACGAACGCTGCGTCGATGCCCGCTTCAATAATGTGTTCGCGCAACGCGTCGCAGGCGATCACGGCGGCGAGCTGCGTACACAGGGTTTTGATATCCGGCAGACTCTTGCGCAGGTATTTCAATTGCTGTGCGAGTTGCAGCATGAACAAGCGCCGCACGCCCCGGCGATGTTGGTCCTGTGCTTCTAACGGCGTGTCGAACAAACGCAGCGCGACCTCGCCACCTTGATCGACCAGTGCGGGATAACGCTTCACACGTACTTGCTGCTGCACGACTTCGATCATGTCGGGCAGCGCGCCGAAATCCCAGGTGCCGATACCGTCGCGCTCGAACGGCGACACTGCCTCCTGCCTACTGGGCAATGACGTGCTACTCGCCTGACCGCGCAGCTGTTCCAAATCGCGCGAGTTGGCAATCACCGTGCCTTGGCCATCGATCACGTGAATGTTCATGCGCAGGTGCGCGGGCAAACTGGTTTCGTCCCACGCGTCGCGCGGGATGTCGACACCGGTCATGCGCTGCAACTGCTTCGTAATTGCGGCGTGCAACGCGCCCTTGGCTTCCACTAGCGTCGGCAACAGCGCGTCGACAAAGGTCGGCACCGGCACGAAATTGCGGCGCAGATTTTTCGGCAAATTGCGGATCAACTCGATCACTTTTTCGCGTAGCAAGCCCGGCACCAGCCATTCCAGCTGGTGCGCATCGAGCTGTTTGAGCAGCACTTGCGGCACGCGCAGCGTCACGCCATCGTCGGCATGGCCGGGCTCGTGTTGATAGGTCAAGGTCAGGTGGGCGCCATCGACATCCAGCGTTTCGGGAAACTGTGCGGCGGTCACGTGGTCCGCCGCGTGCCGCATCACCGCTTCTTTGGTCAAAAACAAAAACTCCGGCTGGCTCTTCTGCTGTTCGCGCAACCAGGTTTCGAAACGCCGCGCCGCGTGAATCTCCGCCGGGATGCGCTCGTCGTAAAACTGAAACAGGGTTTGCTCGTCGACCAGAATGTCCGGGCGGCGCGACTTGTGTTCGAGCTCCGCCACTTCTTCCATCAAGCCGCGATTGTGATGAAAAAATTTGGCGCGCGTTTCGTAGTCGCCCAGCACCAGCGCGTGACGGATAAACATGTTGCGCGCATCGAAGGGATCGATGCGGCCGTAGTTCACCTTGCGCTTGGCGACAATCGGCAGTCCGTACAATGTGACGCTTTCGTACACCGCCGCCTCGCCGCGCTCTTTTTCCCAATGCGGCTCGAAGTGGCTGCTTTTAGTCAGGTGCTTGGCCGCCTGCTCAATCCACTCCGGCTCGATTGCGGCGATAAAGTGCGCGTAGACCTTGCTGGTCTCGACTAATTGCGCCGCCATCACCCACTTTGCCTTGGTCTTGAACAACGCCGAGCCGGGGAAGATATGAAACTTGTTGCTGCGCGCGCCCAGATACTCGCGTTCTTCGCCGCGCAAACCGATGTTGCTCAGCAGCCCGGTCAGCAGCGCTTGATGCAGGTCGTAATATTTTGCTTCGACCAGATTCTCGCGCAGTTCCAGTTCGTGACACAAAGTCACGAGTTGCGAATGCACGTCGCGCCATTCCAGCAGACGCGTGTACGACAGGTAACGCTGGCGGCATAACTGGCGCAGCTTGTGGCGCGACAAGTGTTTATGTTGTTCGTCGAAGAATGCCCACAGTTTCAGCAACGCCAGAAAATCCGAACGCTCGTCCTGATACGCGCGGTGCGACTCGTCTGCCTGTTGCTGTTTTTCCATCGGCCGCTCGCGCGGATCTTGCACGCTCAACCCGCTGACGATAATCGCCATCTCGCGCAGACAACCCCACTGCCCCGCCGCGATCAACATGCGGCCGAGGCGCGGATCGACCGGGAAGCGGGCCAGTTGGCGGCCTATCAAGCTCAGGCCCCCTTTAACTTTGCTGTCATCTCCACTTACCCCACGGGCAATGGGGCCTGATATTGTCTCCTTCCTCCTGGAAGGGGGAAGGTTGGGATGGGGGTCGTTCATA
>JACQEQ010000354.1 GCA_016200445.1 Gammaproteobacteria bacterium
CAGCTTAAGTTGTTCCGGGCGTGCTTTCTCGCGCACTGCCTCGCCCGCTTCTTTGTGTTGGTCGTTCAACGAAAATTCGATCACCGCTGAATTCGCCTCTTTGACTTTCTCTTCGGTCGCGCGCAGCGCGTCGACGAGCGAGTTGAGCTCGGTGTGCGCAATCAACGGGGCGAGTTGCTCGGCGGCAGACTGGTAATCCTTGCGCGCCTCCTTCATCAACTTGAGTTCTTTTTTCTTGAATGAAGTGTCTTCTTGCATCACCACATCCCGCAGCGACAACATTTGAAAGCGCACCGCGTCGCGCATTTTGTTGACCAGGGTGATTTTTGCAAAATCAGAATTCACCACGGTTTCAAAATTACTTTGGATCAACGCCATGCGGTTGAGTCCGACGACGATCAGCGCCGCAGAAAAAAATAACAGCAACGCGAATCCGGCGATGAGCCGCGTGCCGACCTTCATCTGACTAATCATCTGCATCATTGTTATTTTACCCTCGGCGCTTGATCTGATTCTGGATACCAGCCGCGCACGCAGCCGGCTAAGCACATCATTCAGCGATGACGCTGGTATGCAATACACCGATGGTTTTCCCGCCATCAAGCACCGGCACTGCGAGATGCACACCCTTGATTTGCGTTGCGGGGTCGGGTTTGACCTCGGCGGCAGACCAGGGTTTACCTTCCTTTAACGGGTTGGCAACCCACGGCTTGCTGCCATTGTTGTACAGCAGCGGTTTGCTGTTACTGCAGGCCACCAGATTGCCCTTCTCGTCGCGTAAATAAAGCTTGCTGATGCCTTTATCCTGGTCAAGCTGAGACACAGCTTTGCCTGCCTCGTTGCTTTGAAAGCCAAGCACCACAGGGTCTTTTTCCGCAAGATCGTCCCACTTGGCGTTGTTCATGCCCGGAACCAACCCGCCTTTGGCGTTCGAGTCTTTCACCGCCGTGATGAATATCGGGTTTGCCGCCCATTCCGTAAGCTTCTTTTTATACGTGTCGATTTTGGCTTGTAATTCCGGAGGCACCGGATCGGCCACCGCTTGTCGAAGCGCCGATATCGAGAAAATAAGGGATAGAACGACTATGCTCAGAATGGACCGTTGAGATTTGTTGCGCATAACATGCTCCGAATGAGTTGAACGCTGGAAAACCAAACCGCCACACTGCTGCAAACGCCGCCATGCAAAAAAAGAAGCACCCCGTTTACATAGTTTATGGTCCCGTTAACTATCGGAACTACTCAAGCAAACTTGAGATCCTTGATGAATATGGGCGAGGCCGTTACTACGCTCGTGCAACGCACAAATCGGCCACATGGACGCACATCTTGACATCAGTATTGAGGAGGCACATTGCATGAAATACTACAGCTCACGAAATGTATTTCTTGGTGTGCTGCTGTCGATCATCTTGCTGCCCGCCTCCGCTGCTGGCGCCGGCAACCCGCTTGTGCTGGGTGTTTTCCCGCGCAACAGTGCGACTGTGACCCACGATCAACTGTCGGGGCTGGCCAGCTACTTAGCCGCGCAAATTCAACGGCCGGTACAATTAGTAACGCCGAAGGATTTTGAAACGTTTTGGGCGGGCGTTCAAAATCAGAGTTACGACATTGTGCACATGCATCAATACGACTATGTCGAGGCGCACAAAAAATACCACTACGACGTGATTCTAAAAAATGTCGAGTTCGGTGAATCGACCATCGCCGGATCCATCATCGTCCGGAAAGACAGCGGCATCGAGACGATTGCCGATCTGAAAGGCAAAACTGTCGTGTTTGGGGGTGGTCAACGCGCAATGCAAAGTTACATCGTCGCGCGCTATCTGTTGGAACAAGGTGGTTTGAAGCCAGGCGACTATGTGGAAAAATTTTCCAAGAATCCGCCCAATGCAATCCTCGCCGCCTACTTGAAACAGGCAGATGCGGCAGGTTCGGGCGACAAGGTGCTTGCTCTCGAGACCGTGCAGTCCACCATTAATACGACGGAGATGCGCATTCTCGTACGCAGCGAACAACTTACACATTTACCGTGGGCGGTTAAGCGCAGCCTGCCCCCAGAACTGCGCACCACGATTCAAACCTTGTTGTCGAAATTGCATGAATCCGCAGAGGGTCGCGAAATTCTTGCTCGTGCGCAATTGACCGGACTACGCCGCGCATCCGACCAAGACTACGACCGGCACCGGGAAATTATCAAAGCGGTGCTCGGCCTGGAATTTTGACTGCAATGCTTAATGTCAAGAAAAGGCTCTTAATTTGATTGCCGCGAAGCTCTTTTCGCTTTGTTTTCATCCAGCATATCGTAATACGCCTTGGCACCGCCCTTCATGAAGTAGTAGTTCGTAACACCGGCGTTAATCAAGCGGTATTGCAGCCATTGCACCTGGCTGCCGGCCTCGTCGTAAATCAGCAAGGTCTTCTTTTCGTTTTTCGCGATTCTCAAAATCTTGTCGAGCTTCGTGGTTTGATCTAATGCGACACGCCGCTCGATACCCGGAAAGAAACCAATACCATCGCGCTGAAAACGATCGCGCACGTCCAACACAATACCGCTGTTCGCAACTTCGTTGCCGAATTCCTTGGGCGATAGTAAATGCGCATTGAAGGTGTCTTTGTCGATGATATCGGACTGCCGGATCGGGCTGTTGCCCAGCAACACCGACTTTTCCGGATGCGCTTTGGCCCATGCAAATATGCCGGCGTCGTAGGCATAGGTATTTACTAATTTGAGGTAAATCGCCCGGCGCACCGCTTGATACGATTTATGGCAGGTCACGCCGTTGCAATAGAACACGATGGGTTTGTCGGTCTTGGCGCGTAGCGCTTGCAGTCTTCCATCAAAGTCTTTATCCGACACGGGCATATTGATTGCGCCCTTGATATGCAGCGTCTCGAATTCATATTGCGAGCGAGCATCGACCACCACAACTGCGTCGAGTTTTTTGTATAAATCATCAAGCGAGTAGGTAGGAACTTCCCGGTACAAATCCCGGCCGGGGAATTGCGCTTCGGATTCCGCGCTAAATGTCATGCTTGCGTACAAAGCAACCAGTACGCAGAGCAAAAATGCGAGTTTATTGTGCATAGTCCCTCCGTAGAAAATAGTGATACGAACATTCCGTTGCATTTTGGTCATCTACGCCCTGCCGAACCGGGCAGATTGTTAACGTACCGAACAACGCAATCGGCGGACAACAGAATAACATGGGCTTTTATCCAACGCGCTTTCGCTACTCTTTCGCTACTTTAGCGCCCCCAAAAGCCGTTAAGACGCGAGTGTCATCCGTAGAACTCCGGATCGTCGGCTACAGCAATTTTTGGCATATTTTACACCGTGTTATACCGTCCATCCGGCCTGATTGGCCGGGGAGGAATGCGATGTTTTACGGTGATTATAAATCAGCTTCCGGCGGTGTCGAACCGCGCGCAGCTTTACGCGCGAAGCAGTGCAGGCGAGCCGTAATCACCACGCTCGCGGCAATGTTTTTATCGCCCGTTCATGCCGATCCGCAACCTAATTATCCCAATGCCGGCCACAGTGCGTTTGAAATCTGGACCTCCGCGCTGGGGCTCGAACGTTACACCCAGTACTCGGCCGATCAGAATGCGCTCGGTATCGCGTGGGCTAAAAACTTCGGCGTGGAAGCGTCCTACATTAACCTGGGCGAATCGAAATTCGCGAAGCAACGGAACGACAACGTCGGTGGCCGCCTTAACCTGAAACTTGCGATGGATATTTCAGCTTCATTGGGTGAACGAACGCGGATTTACAGCCGCGCCGGCATGTATCTATGGGAGCTTGACATTAACTACAATCGTACGACCAATACGCTGGACGCATCGCGCGAAGGTAACAGCCGCATGGCGGGCGTGGGCGTGGTTTACGGCACCGATCCGTTGCGCATCGGGATTGAGCTTGAGCAAGTCAACGCAGTTTCGTTTGATGATCCGCGTGATCAACAGCGGGTGATATTCAATATGGTTTCAAAATTCTGAATACGAAAAAAATATTCCAAAACATAAACGAAAGCACATCGCACATCTGCTTTGCTTTATAATTCCGCTTTGGTCCAGACCTAAGCTTCTTCATGCACCTCTAAACTCTGCAAGATGTCAGACGCGCTATTTATCCCGCCTCGTTTGAACGCGGTGTTGCCTATCAGCGTGCGGGCCGTGTGCTCAATGTAACCATGGCACCCGGCGGGACCACGCTGTCGGGCGCGGTGCGCGGCAGCGAACGCACTCCGTACCGCGTGATGGTGCAAATTTCGCCGGGCTCGTCACGTAGCCGCCCACAGATCGTCGGCACCTGCACCTGCCCGATGCACACCAACTGCAAACATGTCGCAGCGCTATTGCTGCACGCATTGGAACACGACACCTCGCCGGCACCGTTTGAGATCAGCCAAGTTGCCGCAGCCCAAGCACCGGCCGATCCAGCGCTGCGCGATTGGTTGAAACGCGTCGCCGGTGCGCTCGCACCCGCGCCAGCACCGGCCACACCTGCCGAAATTGCCGAACGCCTGCTCTATATTCTGTCCCTCGACACGCGCTACTCACCGCCGAACCTAACGGTTAATAATGTCGTCGTCCGGCGCCTTAAAAACGGCACCTATGGCAAAGAACAACGTTTTAATGGCCAGCTCGGCGCGCGTTTTATTAGTCAAGCGGATCGTGCTGCGCTGATTTCGCTCGGGGCCATCAATCCGATGACGACGCAAAATCCGATTCTCGCCGGTAGCGACGGCGCACGCCTGCTGCGCGAGATCATCGCTACCGGACGCTGCCATTGGGAAAGCGGAGACACACCGCCGCTCACGCTGGGTGAAGCGCGTGCGGCGCACTTCGAATGGACAATGAGCAGCGACGGCGCACAGCATTTACTCTGCGTGGGCGAAAACGTCGATATCGTACTGGCATTCGAAATCCCCTGGTATGTGGACATAACCACGCACAGCTGCGGCCCCTTGCACACTGGTCTGCCGGACGCAGTTGCTGCCGCATTGGTCACCGCGCCCGCATTACGCCCCGAACACGCACAGTTGGCGCGCGATGCACTCAAAGCACTCGAAGCTCAAGCGGCCGTGCCCTTACCGCGCAGCGTCGAACGCATTGAAAGCATAATTGTCAAGCCCAAGCCCTGCTTGCACTTGTTCACCGCGACGCTCGCGGTTGGCCGTTATCAGCGCTGGCAGTTTAATGCCGACAGTGTCGACCTCGAACTGGCACGCCTGTCTTTCGATTACGAGGGCATCGCGGTGACCGTCGGCGACACGCGCGCGGTGCTCACGCGCATGGATAATGGCCGCGTCGTGCATATCCCGCGCGATCTCAAAACCGAGCACGAGGCGCTGGAAAAAATTTCTGCCTGGTATTTCGAGCCGGTGGAAGCAGGTGACGGCTATGAAGTCCCCGACGAACATCGCTTCGACCTGACCATTCACGGCCAGGAGCGCGTCGAACGGCTGACGAATTTCGCATTGCACGGCGTGGATGAATTGCGCGCGGCAGGGTGGCGCATCGATATCGATCCCGGCTTCACCTACCGGCGCGCTGAAAATGTCGGCGACTGGTATGCCGACATCACCGAAGACAGCGGCAACGACTGGTTCGACGTGGAGCTGGGCATCACCGTCGACGGCAAACGCATCAGCTTGTTACCGGTGCTGGTCAACATGGTGCGTAACATGCCTCGCGAGTTCAGCGCCCAGCGGCTGGATCAAGTCAAGAACCGCTCCATCGCCGTCAATTTGGGCGATGGCCGCGTGCTGTCGGTTCCAGTCGAACGGTTACGTTCGATACTGAGCACGCTGGTGGAACTCTACGATACCGACCAGCACGATACACAGCGCGCACGCTTACCGAAAATCCGCGCCGCGCAATTGAGCGAACTTGAAAACAGTTTGGGCACGCGCATCGTATGGTCGGGCGGCGAGCGCCTGCGCGAACTCGGGCGCAAGTTACGCGACTTCGACGGCATCGCAGCCGTACCGCCGCCGGAAGGCTTGCGCACCGAACTGCGCGGCTACCAGCAACAAGGTTTGAACTGGCTGCAATTTTTGCGCGCATACGAGCTGGGCGGCATTCTCGCCGACGACATGGGCTTGGGCAAAACCGTGCAAGCACTCGCGCATTTGCTAGTGGAAAAAAACAGCGGTCGCATGGACCGTCCCAGCCTGGTGATCGCACCCACCAGCTTGATGGTGAATTGGCGCATGGAGGCGGAACGTTTTGCGCCATCGCTGCGCGTGCTGGTATCGCACGGACTGGAACGCAAACAGCAGTTCGACAAGCTCGCCGATTACGATTTGATTCTCACCACCTATCCACTGCTGCCGCGCGATTTTGCCGAACTCAGTCAACAGGACTATCACCTGCTGATTCTCGACGAAGCGCAGGTCGTCAAAAATCCGAAGGCCAAGGCCAGTCAGTTGGTGCGCCAGCTGCGCGCGCGCCAGCGCCTGTGCTTGACAGGCACGCCGATGGAAAATCATCTGGGCGAACTGTGGTCGTTGTTCGACTTTTTGATGCCTGGGCTGCTGGGCGACGAACGCCAGTTCCGCAATCTGTTTCGCAACCCCATCGAAAAATACAGCGACAAAGACCGGAGCCAGAGCTTGACACGCCGTATCGCACCGTTCCTGCTGCGCCGCACCAAAGGGGAAGTTGCCAAGGAGCTGCCGCCCAAAACCGAAATCCTGCGTAGCGTCGAACTGGCCGGCAGCCAGCGCGATCTGTACGAAAGCATTCGCCTGGCGATGCATGAAAAAGTGCAGCGCGAAATCAACCAAAAAGGCATGGCGCGCAGCCATATCGTGATCCTCGACGCGTTGCTGAAATTACGCCAGGCGTGTTGCGATCCGCGCCTGCTCAAACTCGACGCCGCCAAGAATGTCACGCAGTCGGCCAAGCTCGAATCGTTGATGGACATGTTGCCGGAGTTGATCGAAGAAGGCCGCCGCGTGCTGCTGTTTTCCCAGTTCACCAGCATGCTCGCATTGATCGAAGCCGAGCTGCGCAAAGCCGACCTCGAGTACGTGCTGCTGACCGGCGACACCACCGATCGCACCACGCCGATTCAGCGTTTTCAAAACGGCGCCGTACCGTTGTTTCTGATCAGCCTCAAAGCGGGCGGCACCGGCCTGAACCTGACCGCCGCCGACACCGTGATCCACTACGACCCGTGGTGGAATCCCGCCGTCGAAAACCAAGCCACCGACCGCGCCCACCGCATCGGCCAGGACAAACCGGTGTTCGTGTACAAATTGATAACCCTCGGCACCGTGGAAGAAAAAATCATGGCGATGCAAACCCGCAAAAAAGAATTGGCGGATAGCTTGTTCGACCCGGACGCCAAGAGCGGACCACAATTAACGGCGGCGGACCTCAGTGCGTTGTTTGAGCCGTTGGAGTGAGGTCAGGACATTCGCCTGCGGCTCTACGGGATAAAACCGCTGGAATCTGTCGCCTAGGTCAGGTGAATCACATTATCCAGCGTGCTAATCTTTTAGCGAACACGCGTTGAGAGGCAAAAACCATGGCAACTGCACCTGTGAAAAAAGCCGCGCACGACTTAATTGACCAGCTACCCGACGACATCACGTGGGATGATTTGGCTTATAAAATCGAAGTTCGAGCTTCTATTGAGCGCGGGCTTGCCGATGCGGAAGCGGGTCATACCATATCGCAAGAAGATATTGAAAAGCTCTTCGGCGTCACTTGATGACCAAGGTTCGTTGGACGCTTGAAGCGCGTACCCGACTCGAAGACATTGAGGCTTAACATTGCCCAGGAAAATCCTACAGCAGCCAAAGAAACGGTCGCCGCCATTCTGGGGCGCACGCGGCAACTACAAACCGCGCCGCTCAGTGGTCGCCACGTTCCGGACTACCGTGAGGATGGGTTGCGCGAATTTCTGGAACGTCCCTACCGCATTATTTATCGCATAAAACACGAAGAGCTGTAGGCTGGGTTGATAAACCCAGCATAAGCGAGAGGAAGAATGGATTGCTGGGTTTATCAACCCAGCCTACAACTTCGCGCCAAACTCCCCCATCGCGACAATTACTTTTTGCAGCTTTTTCCCCAGCGGCGTGAGCCGGTATTCCGTCTTCGGCGGAATGGTCGGGAAAATTTCTTTGGCGATGATGCCGCGCTCTTCCAGAAAACGCAGGCGCGTCGCCAGCATTTTCGGGCTGATGCCGTGCAGCGAATCCAGTAGTTCGTAGTAGCGCTTTTTGCCCGGCAACAGATCACGCACGATCAACGTCGTCCATTTGCCGTCGATGATGTGTGCGGTTTTACGTACCGGGCAGTCGTCCGCACATGCCGCTGCGGTGGTGGTGCGTTGCTTGGTCGCCATCTTGTCGTGAGCCTCGTCGATGTAGTTACTAAATGGTAACTACTTACAAAAGTATAGTTACACAGGTAAGGTATCGAAACACTATCATTTAGGAGTTCAACGATGCGTCACCCAAAACTATTGTCGTTCACGTTATGGTTCATCGCCGTGGTGCAGATTGTGCTCGGCTTGGCGTTTTTGTTCGCGCCGGACGCGACCGGCCGCCTGCTTGGGCTAGCACCTGCGCCGGATTGGACGCGCTGGATGTTTGGCATGATGGCGGCCCGCTTTCTCGGCTTTGGCTACGGCATGCTGCTGGCGGCGCGCGATCCCTACGGCAGCGTGCCGTGGATTAAAGCCATGATCGGCATTCAGACCATCGACTGGGTCGTGACACTTTATTACGTTTCTGCGGGGGCGGTGACGCTGACTCAAGTCAGCACGGCGTCGTTCCTGCCGGTGATGTTCATCATGGTGTTGCTGAGCAACTTCCCGCAGCAAAACAAGGCCGGAGCTGCGACGTGAGCTTCGCGGCGGCCAAACTGTTTGACTGGCTGCAAGGCGCGGATTTTTATCACGCGGCGCATCGTGCGGCGGTGGAGCAATTACCACCGGGCGGCGGCAAGCTGTGGGTGGATGTCGGCTGCGGACCTGGCCTGGTGACGCGGCTCGCCGCCGCGCGCGGCTACCGCGCCATCGGCGTGGATCGCGACCGCCACATGATCGCCGCAGCACAACGGCGCGCCGCGCGTGCGGCCTCCGCAGCAGCATTTCAGATCGGCGATATTGACGGTCTCGCCGCAATGCCAGCGCGCGCCGACGTCATCTCCGCCGC
This sequence comes from Gammaproteobacteria bacterium, assembly GCA_016200445.1. Taxonomy (GTDB): domain Bacteria; phylum Pseudomonadota; class Gammaproteobacteria; order SG8-11; family SG8-11; genus UBA6921. Next base: position 9,180 of record JACQEQ010000354.1, read on the forward strand.
ATCGTTGCTTGCGGTGGTGGATGACCCAGCCGCTGCGTTAACCGCGTTACTGGCGGCAGTGAAACCGGGCGGGTGTGTGCTGGTTATCGAACCCACGGCAGCGATGACACCGGCGGCTGCGGATACTCTTATCGGTCATGGTCTCGGCGGAAAGCGTGTGAATGGTTTGCGTTTGTGGGCACGCGCACGGCACGGTCGCGCCATCAATCCAGACTTGTTTGACATGGCGCGTGCGAACGCCGTGCACTACGCGCCGGTACTCGCGGGCCTGCTTGGCGTTTGGATGCTGCGGACAGCCGCAGCGCAATAACTACCGCCGCTACTCTTCCGGAATCGATGTGCTAATTCGCTTCGTCGCAAGCAACTCATCGAGATAACCGAACTGCGTCATGTCGCGCACGCGCATCGGAAACAACACGCCGTCGAGGTGATCGCATTCGTGTTGCACGACGCGTGCGTGGAAGTCGCGCACTTCGCGTTCGAAGGCGACGCCGAATTGATCGCAGCCGCAATAACGGATATGTGTGTAACGCGGCACTTTGCCGCGCAGGCCGGGCACGCTTAAACAGCCTTCCCAATCTTCATCGGTCACGTCGCTCAGCGGCTCGATCACCGGATTGATCAATACTGTCGTGGGCACGGGCGGGCGATTCGGATAGCGTGCGTTTGTTTCGAATCCGAAGACCACCACGCGAAAACCTTCACCGATTTGCGGTGCGGCAATGCCGGCGCCGTTCGCAGCCTGCATGGTGTCGAATAAGTCTTGCACCAGCTGATGCAACTGCGGCGTGTCGAAGTTGCTAACTACGGCGGCGGGCTGCAACAGAAATGGGTCGCCCATGCGGAGAATTTTGCGGACGGTCATAGCTGCAATTCAGAATTTAGCGGTAACATACCTGCCCATGCTAACCCATACGAACAATTTTCTGCAGCGCGCCATGGCCAGCGTTTTACTTATGCTGCCGTTGACTAGCGCATTCGCCGCCGGTAAAGACGGCCCCACAACCTATCAGGTCGAAGTGCTGATATTTGCGGTCAACGATGCCACGGCGCTGGCAGCCGAAAGTTGGCCGGAGTACTACGAAACCGCCGGCACGGGTCAGCTCTTATACATCACTGCCACAGAAGCAGGCGGAAAACCTGCCCCAACCACCACGCCTAGCAAGGATGCCAGCAGCAAAAAACCGGCCGTGGCTCACTATCAATTTCTTCCCCACGACCAGTTCAAACTTACCGCCAGCATTGCGAAGCTGAAAAAAAATCCGCGCTACGAGGTATTGCTGCACACCTCTTGGCGGCAGCCCGCCATCGACTTGAAAGATGAAACGGCCGTATATGTGTTCGAGGGTATGACCGAACCGGAACATCCCGTCGACCCGCTGCCGGCAGCTGGCACCGACGCACTTGCCGCCGCTCCTCAGGCGCATGTGAGTGAAGCCGGTAATCCTGATCCACGCGCGCCACGTTTTTCCGGTACGGTCAAACTCGCACTCGGACAATATCTACACGTGGCACTTGATTTGCTCTACCGCAAAGAAATGAGCCGTGTAGGTTCGGTGGATGCAAGCGGCAAAGAAGTTTTAACCACCCACAATGCGCTGCAAAGTTTTCACTTGAACGAAATCCGCCGCATTAAAGTCGGCGAGGTCAATTATTTCGACCATCCGGTGTTTGGCGCGCTGGTTTTGGTCGCGTCGGCAGAAAAAAATAAGGCTGGCGATGTTGAGAAAGAAACAGTGGGGGCGGACAGCCCGGCACCGGCGGTGTTGCCGGACGACTAAAGCGTGCTTTGGTTTTTCGTAGGAGTTTGCCCCCTGGCGCGTTGGGTTCAATGTGTCCGGTACATCGCGCCGGGGGCAAACTCCTACGACCCGATGCATAATACTTTGCCTAAATCACAGTGCCGGAATCACGTGTTCCAGTAACGTGCGCACCTTGTCCATACCAATCACCAGATTGTGTTCGATGTCTTGCATGGTGATTTCACTCGGCCCGCGACCCGCCGCTTGATTCGCGACCACCGCGCACGAGGCGTAACACAAGCCCAACTCGCGTGCCAAAGCGGCTTCCGGCATGCCGGTCATACCGACCAGATCGCAGCCATCCCGTTCCAAACGATTGACTTCCGCCGCTGTTTCAAGACGTGGCCCCTGTGTGGCGCCGTAGGTTCCTGAGGCAGCTACGGCAAGCCCGGCCGCCTTCGCTGCCGCGAGCAACGATTGCCGCAACGTTTCGCAATACGGCAGCGAAAAATCGATGTGGGTTACGTGCGTTAAACCTTCTTCAAAATAGGTGGCGTGACGCGACCAGGTGTAATCGATAATTTGATCCGGAATCACAATCGAACCCGGCGTGAGATCGGCACGGATACCGCCCACCGCCGCAACTGCGATGATGTTTTTCACGCCGATTTCCTGCAACACCCACAGATTCGCCCGGTAATTGATTTTGTGCGGCGGGATGGTGTGACCGTAACCGTGGCGGGCAAGAAACACGACATTTTTCCCGTTCAGTACACCGCTAATCACAGGCCCCGATGGCTCGCCATAGGGTGTTTGAAGGATCTGCCGTTCGGTAATCGCTAAATTCTTGAGGGTGGTCAACCCGGTGCCGCCGATAATTGCAATTTCTGCCACGTTGATTTCCTTTTAGTCGCTTTCAGGTATCTCTGAAAAATTCGCTTCAGAGCACCCTTTATTCTTTAACGGCAAAAATGCCTTCCGCATTACGCAAATACCCTTTGTAGTCCATACCGAAGCCGAAGACGTAGCGGTCGTCGACTTCCAGTCCGACGAAGTCGGTACGGAAGTCGTTTTTGCGTGCGTGCCGCTTGTTGACCAATGCTGCGCTATACACTTCGCTGGCCCCTTCGTCTTTGCAGTTTTTTACGATGGCCGCAAGCGTAATGCCTTCGTCGAGGATATCGTCGATGACGACCACGACCCGGCCGCGCAACGACACGCGCGGCTTCGCGATCCAGCGCAGCTCGCCGCCCTGAGTTTGCCCGGAATAACGTGTCGCGTGGATGTAATCGAGTTGCAGCGGAAAATCCAAGCGCGGCAATAACTGCCCCACTGCTATGATACCGCCGGTCATGACACATAAAATCAGCGGATCGCGGCCACCTACAACGCGTGCGATATCGTGCGCCATGACATCCATCGCCGCTTGCACTTGCTGTGCGGTGAATAAACACTCGGCCTCGTTGTAAACCTGCTGCGCTTCTGCTGCGGTAATGGACATGAATATTCCTGCTAACCACTACAAATGTGGAAGAAAAAGTGTGAGGTTCAGCGTGCTTAGCGCCGTATGAATGTTAGAAACCACATCACTTTACGACAAACCCAAATCCAGCGTCGTATCCTCATTCAATTCATTGAGGCGTTCTACCGCTTGATGCCACTGCGTCTGCTGTTGCAATTGCGCACGTTCGATCACGCCACGCCCATGCATGCGAATCAGGCGCGCCTGCGATGCCGGGTCGCTGTGCGTACCCAGACCGTCGAGCACCTGTTGCGCAGCCTGCGGATTGTTGCACACCAGCGCGATATCGCAACCGGCTGCAAGTGCGGCACGCGCACGTTCGACGTAACCGCCGGCGACGCGCGCACCTTCCATATTTAGATCGTCGCTGAAAATTACACCCTGAAAACCGAGCCGCGTACGTAACACATCCTTCAACCAAAACTTGGAAAACCCGGCCGGCTGCGCGTCTACGTTTTGATAAATAACATGCGCGGGCATGATCGCTTCCATGCCATAGTGAATCATGCGTTCGAACGGCACGATATCTTCGATCAAAATATCTTCATAGCGGCGCGGGTCCACTGGCACATCCACATGCGAGTCGGCCTCACAGCCGCCGTGACCTGGAAAATGTTTGCCGGTTGCTGCCATTCCGGCCAGATGCATGCCGCGCATATACGAATGTGCCAGATCAGCCGCAGGTTCCGGGCGCGAATGAAATGCCCGATCGCCGATCACCTTGCTCATACCGCGATCTAGATCCAGCACCGGCGCGAAACTGAAATCAATACCGGCCGCGCGCAACTCAATGGCCATGACCCAGCCGCAGGTCTCTGCCAGATGGCGCGCGTGCTTGGCATCACGGTCATACACCTGGCCGAGTTTACGCACCGCCGGCAAGCGCGTGAAACCGGTTTTGAAGCGCTGCACACGCCCGCCTTCGTGATCGACGCACACCAGTAACGGCGGATCGCGTAACGCGTGAATCTCGCTCGTCAACGCCGCGATCTGTTCTGGGCTCTCGAAATTGCGCGTGAAATATATCACTCCCCCGACCAGCGGATGCCGCAACATCTCGCGCTCCGCGTCGCTCAGCGTCGTGCCTTTCAAATCCACCAATACCGGGCCGAGAGACATGTGCAAACGCTCCTCTAGTAGTACCAAACGGGTTCATCTTACTTTGGAAGTAAATGTTGCACCACGGCGATAGCGGTTATGTTTCCGGCCGCCTCACAGCCTGGGAGTATGTAACGAAATAA
>JACQEQ010000355.1 GCA_016200445.1 Gammaproteobacteria bacterium
CCATCGGCCTGGGTGAAGACGGACCTACCCACCACGGCGTAGAGCAGACGGCAACGCTGCGTTTGATCCCCAATATGTCAACCTGGCGTCCGTGCGACACGGTGGAAAGTGCCATAGCATGGAAATTTGCAATTGAGCGTAGCACAGGCCCCAGCTGTTTGATTTTCACACGTCAAGCTTTGGATCCTCAGGCGCGTGACGCAACCAAGCTTGCCAACATCACGCGCGGTGGATATGTGCTGAGCGAGGCGGAAGGCGGTAAGCCGCAGGCGATCATTATTGCAACCGGTTCCGAAGTAGGCATCGCCATGGACGCGCAAAAACTGCTCGCTGCTAAGGGCAAGCAGGTGCGTGTGGTATCGATGCCTTCTACCGATGTGTTCGATGCACAGGATGCGGCGTACCGCGAATCCGTACTACCGAGCAAGTTGCGCGCACGCGTTGCCGTAGAAGCGGGCGTGACGGACGGCTGGATCAAATACGTCGGCTTGGATGGCAAAGTGGTCGGCTTGAATCGCTTTGGCGAATCCGCGCCTGCGCCCGCACTATTCAAAGAATTTGGTTTCACTGCGGAAAACGTGGTGAAAACCGTCGAATCGCTGTTCTAGTTTTTTAAACCTTAAGGAGAGTAGTCACATGGCAATTAAAGTCGGCATTAACGGCTTCGGCCGCATTGGACGCATGGTGTTTCGTGCGGTAACGAAAGAATTTAAAGATATCGAGATCGTTGCAATCAACGACCTGCTGGACCCCGATTATCTGGCCTACATGCTCAAGTACGATTCCGTGCATGGCAATTTCCCGGGCGAGATCAAGGTTGACGGCAACACGTTGATCGTCAACGGCAAGAAAATCCGTTTGTCTGCGGTGAAGGATCCGGCCGAATTGAAGTGGGGCGATGTCGGCGCCGACATCGTGATCGAAGCGACGGGCCTGTTCTTGACGATGGAAACCTGCGACAAACACCTGAAGGCTGGCGCCAAGAAAGTAGTCCAGTCCGCGCCCTCCAAAGATGAAACGCCGATGTTCGTGTACGGCGTGAACCACAAGAAATATGCCGGCGAGAAAATTGTTTCCGCCGCGTCCTGTACCACCAACTGCCTAGCACCGATCGCTAAAGTATTGCACGACAACTTTGGTATCAAGCGCGGCCTGATGAGCACGGTGCACGCCACCACCGCAACACAGAAGACCGTCGATGGTCCCTCCAGCAAAGATTGGCGCGGTGGCCGCGGCATTCTGGAAAACATTATTCCGTCATCCACCGGTGCAGCCAAGGCGGTGGGCAAAGTCATCCCGGAGCTGAACAAGAAGCTTACCGGCATGGCGTTTCGCGTGCCGACTTCGGATGTGTCGGTGGTTGACTTAACCGTGGAGTTGAACAAAGAAGCATCTTACGAAGACATCTGCAAGGCGATGAAAAAAGCCTCGGAAGGCGACATGAAGGGCGTGCTCGGTTACACCGACGAGAAAGTGGTGTCGACCGATTTTCGTGGCACGAGTGCTTCGTCAATCTTCGACGCCGAAGCGGGCCTCGCGCTCGACAGCACCTTCGTTAAAGTTGTGGCTTGGTACGACAACGAGTACGGCTACACCTGCAACATGCTGCGCTTCGTACAGCACGTCGCCAAGTAAACTACATGTAGGGTGGGTTAGGCCGTAGAGGTCGTAACCCACCGTCTTTGCGGCGGATGACGGCGCTGCGCGCCTAATCCGCACTACGTTTTCCGGAGCACATCATGTCCGTTATCAAGCTGACCGACCTCGATCTCAAGGGTAAGCGTGTGTTGATCCGCGCCGACCTCAATGTCCCTGTCAAAGACGGTAAAGTGACTTCCGACGCGCGCATTAGCGCATCGATGGCGACCTTCAATCATTGCATCAAAGCCGGTGCCAAGGTGATGGTGATGTCGCACCTCGGCCGTCCCGAAGAAGGTATTTATTCCGAAGAAAATTCGTTGAAGCCCGTCGCTGACGATATCGCCAAAAAACTCGGCAAGCCGGTGCGTCTGATTAAGGACTGGGTGAATGGCGGTTTCGACGTTGCCGCCGGCGAACTGGTATTGCTGGAAAACGTGCGCTTCAACAAAGGCGAGAAAAAGAACCTCGACGATACCGCAAAGAAATACGCAGCGTTGTGCGATGTGTTCGTCATGGATGCATTCGGCACTGCGCATCGCGCCGAAGGTTCCACGCACGGCGTTGCGAAGTTCGCACCGGCCGCCTGCGCCGGCATCTTGCTCACCGAAGAACTCGAAGCGTTGACCAAGGCGCTGCTCAGTCCGGCGCGTCCGATGGTGGCCATCGTGGGCGGCTCTAAAGTCTCGACTAAACTCACCGTGCTGGAATCGTTGTCCGAGAAGGTCGATCAAATGGTGGTCGGCGGCGGTATCGCCAACACCTTTCTCGCGGCGTCCGGCAAAAAAATCGGCAAATCGCTGTGCGAACATGATCTGGTACCCACTGCGAAAACGTTGATGGAAAAAATGTCGAAACGTGGCGCAAAAATTCCCATCGCCGTAGATGTTGTCGTCGGCAAAAAGTTTGACGCCAACGAACCGGCCGTGTTGAAAGATGCGGGTGCGGTAACCGATGACGATATGATTTTTGATATCGGGCCCAAGAGCGCACAAGAACTTGCGGACATCATCATGAAGGCCGGCACCGTGGTGTGGAATGGTCCAGTGGGCGTGTTCGAGTTCGACCAGTTTGGCGCCGGTACCAAGACCATTGCCGATGCCATCGCTAAAACCAAGGCATTCACGCTCGCGGGCGGTGGCGACACCATCGCGGCAATTCAGAAATACGACATCTATAACAAGGTGTCGTACATCTCCACGGCGGGCGGCGCGTTCCTGGAATTTTTGGAAGGCAAAAAACTCCCGGCTGTAGCGATATTGGAAGAGCGCGCAAAAAAGTGAAACCTGACAGTTCGTTGCAAGTAGTGATGGATAACAAGCGCAGAACCAAAATCGTAGCCACGATGGGGCCGGCGACCGACGTGCCGGCGGTGCTCGACAAGGTGGTGCTGGCCGGTTTGGACGTGGCACGTCTTAACTGTTCACACGGTGGACACGATGAATTGCTGCGTCGTGCACGCGAAGTGCGTGCAAGTGCGGCGCGTCATGGCCGGGTCGTCGGCATTCTGGTCGATCTGCAAGGGCCAAAGATTCGCGTTGACCGCTTCAAAACCGGTAAAGCGATGTTGCACGAAGGCGCCACCTTCACACTGGACGCCGCATTAGACCCGCTGGGTGGAACGGACGAACGTGTCGGCATTGCCTACAAAGAATTACCCGGCGATGTCAGCAAAGATGACGTGCTGTTGCTGGATGACGGCCGAATTGTGTTGCGGGTGAAGGAAACGCGCGGCACACAAATTATTTGTACTGTCGTCATGGGCGGTGAATTAAAAGACAAGAAGGGCATTAATCGCCAAGGTGGCGGACTATCCGCACCGGCACTGACCGACAAAGACCGCGAAGACATTCGCTCTGCGGCTGAATTAGGCGCAGATTATTTAGCGATTTCGTTTCCACGCAGTGCAGCGGATATCAACGAAGCCCGCGAGTTGCTGCGTGCGGCGGGTGGCCGCGGCGGGATCATTGCGAAGATCGAGCGCTCCGAAGCGCTCGACGTGCTGGATGAAATTATCCTAGCGTCCGATGCGGTGATGATTGCGCGTGGTGACTTGGGCGTGGAGATTGGTGACGCGGCGTTGCCGCCAGTGCAAAAACACATTATTAAGCAGGCACGCTCGCTCAATCGCGTGGTGATCACGGCGACACAAATGATGGAGTCGATGATCGAGAATCAGATTCCGACGCGCGCCGAAGTGTTCGATGTTGCCAATGCGGTATTCGACGGCACCGACGCCGTGATGTTGTCGGCGGAAACCGCGACGGGTCGATATCCGGACAAAGCCATCGCCGCGATGGACCGGATTTGCCTGGAAGCCGAGAAGCAGCGCATCGTGACATCCTCCGATCATCGCATCGACACACGCTTTACGCGCACCGATGAAGCGATCGCGATGGCGTCGATGTACACGGCAAACCACTATGGCGTGAAAGCGATTGCCGCCCTGACTGAATCCGGTTCGACGCCGTTGTGGATGTCGCGCATCAGTTCCGGGATTCCGATCTTCGCCTTGACCAAGCATGAAGAGACGCGTAGAAAAGTGACCCTCTATCGCGGCGTTTATCCAGTAGAATTCGCATCGACTACCACTGACCACGCGCAAGTAAACCTGGAGTCGATGGTTGAATTGCTCAAGCGTGGCGAA
>JACQEQ010000350.1 GCA_016200445.1 Gammaproteobacteria bacterium
ATGCGTGAATCGCACGATGCGTATGATTCACCATCAACTAACTGGGACCTTCGCGCGCATAAAAGCAACCCGTCCACGACTAGTGTAAGTAGCGCTAGCGTAGAAATTGGCACAGGGTTTGATGTTCAACGCTTGGTAGACGCACGCGCAACAACAGATCAACTAGAGGGCCGCTGTACCGAAGCCGGGCGACGCTGTTTTGCTACTGGAAACATTGCTGGTTTGTTTGTCAACCCTCATCCCGTGTCCGGTTCCATTGCCAATCTCGCGGTTCTGACCGCACTTGTTTCGCCGGGAGATCGAATGGTCAGTTTTGGGCGAGACTCAATTGGACATTTTTCGCTCGGGGGCAAGGGGTCGCTCGCATCGCGTCTTTATGAGGTTTGGCCATTGGATCCTGAGCGCCACGATGTGCAGGTGGATTTTTTGAAATTGTGGCGCAGTCAAAAATTGGCCCCGTCCGAACGCCCCAAATTAATTGCTGTTGGGCCTAGCTCGTACCCACGCATGATCAGCTGGGCGTCGCTGCGCGAATTAGCGGATAGTTTTTCGCCGCGAGCACGGCTTTTAGCGGACATATCTCACATCGCTGGCCCTATTGCTGCAGGGTTGCTTGAGAGCCCATGTGCGTATGTTGATGTCGTCACCTTTACGACCTACAAAAGTCTTTGCGGTCCTCAAGGTGCGGCAATTCTCACCTGGGATCCAGATCTGCAGCAACAAATTGATCGTGCGCTTATACCAGGTTTGCAGGATAGAGCCTACATTAACTCCCTTGGGGAGTTGGCAACGGCGTTAGAGTTTGCAACGACGCCAGAATTTTGTGGGATTCAGCGGACTGCTATCACCTTGGCCCGCATATTGGCGGACACCTTGAAGGCAAACGGCGTAAAGCTTGCGTTTGGTGGCACAGACACCCACATCGTCGTGGTCGATTTGCTTGGAGCTGGGGGAAATGCATCTACTGTTGCTACTGCGCTGGAGTCAATTGGAGTCCTGAGTGATCCAATCATGCTACCGGGTGATGTAATTGGTGAACCACTTGGGCTACGGTTTGGCACGATTGCTTTGGCTCAAACGTGATGCGAGTCTAAGCACATGCACGACCTTGGCATTCAGATTGCAGGTGTGATATGCAACATGGGCTAATCACTATCGCCGGTCACGCCCAATTCGCATTGAAATGAAACGAATAGTTACGAGTGAACTACAGAGATGAGCGACAGCGTAGAAGGAAGTCCTGATGAGTTCATGTTTCGCCAATTCAGGCGCCACACGCAGATTCTACGGTCCAACGCGCGGCACGATTACTTCATGCTTTCCGGAGGGGCAAATTACTTTCCAATGTCAGACATATGGAAGGAGTTGCTATCACTTGAACTAGCCTCCGACCTCGCATATGGATGGTATACCGCACAGGAAGGCTTTCCTAGTCTTCAACGTGCGGTAAGCATGTGGGAGAACTTTGCAGCTTCGCAAGGCAATTTTCCTGATGAAAGGCCTCTGGGCGCGCATGTTTGCATGACGTTGGGTGCGAGCCAAGCTGCGGCCATGGTGTTTGACTATTGGGCAAAGGTGGCCGAAGGCAAGCGCGTCGTATTTATTGGACTCAACTACGGCCTTTTTGAACGACTTGCTCGACACAACAAATTCGCAATTAGCGAATGCCTCTTAGATGATGGCATTGCCGGAACATTGCCGCCAGGCGAGCAAATAGCTAGCGCTCTCAGGGCAACCGGGGCTTCTCTCGTGGTGTTGGCAACACCCAACAATCCCTCAGGAGAGCAGTATGCTAAAGAAGATATTTCAACCATTCTGCGTGCTGTTGTAGAAACAGAGTCGCTGGTATTGTTTGACCAAGTTGGCCAGATGATCGCTGCGCAAGACAATTTTCTTAACATTGGGGAGTTGATCGTCAAGGAAGAGGCGCAGCAGCATGCCGTATTAATTAACTCATTCTCGAAATCCGATAGTGTGCCTGGGTTTCGAATAGGGTATCTCATGGGTCCAGAGCAGATTGTCAAACACGCCGCGCGCTATCAACTCCTTTCGGCGATGAACCCACCAACTGTTCCCCTTCTACCTCCATTCTTCTCGCTGATTTCGCGATGTATACAGCTGGCAGACCACCTTAGATGGACAACAAGTGAAGAGCGCGCCTCGCTACTCTCATTTGCGCGTCACATGCTATTTGTAACCACCGCAATTGCACCGCCAACTGTTATGGCTGAAATGGAGCGGCGGCTGTCAGGCGAGGGCTTTGAAAGAGATCATTCGCAGTACATTTCGCACCAGCAAGCTGTCGGGAAGGCGGTGCGCCAGAATCACTTGTACGCAATTGAACGTCTTGGGAAATATGTGTCTCGAGACACACCCCTAGCAGCTGGCTTCAATTTCCTAATCGAACTTGAGCCGTTCGCAAACCTGAGTGAGGATGACGTTTGTCGGCGCCTCTTTGAGGAAACCTCTGTAGCGATCCTTACAGAATCTTGTTTCCGTATTTCAGCTCGCCAACGGCAAAACTTTTGGGTTCGTCTATCTCTCGCTGCACCAGAGGATCGATTCGCAAAGGCCGTGGATCGATTCGCACAATTCTTGGCAAGAACATAAATAACTTTGGTGTGACACAAGGACGCTAGCATGAATGAATCGACGCAGTGGGGACAAACGAGCCTAGCAGCGCACAACGACAAACGCATCAAGCACAATTTGCGGCAGCGTGACAAACTTCTGCGGTCACTTCGGGCACATCTGCAAGGCGAGGATTTCGTCGAGGTGGATACCCCCACCTTGCGATATTACGAAGATCCGACGGACAACCCGCCATTTGTGACACTTGGGCCTGGTGGTTGGCCGAGACTTCATCTTCGGACTTGTCCAGAAGAATATACACGTCGTTGTGCCTGCGTTTTTGACAAAGCCTTTGAAATCGGGAAGAGCTTTCGGAATGAACTTCTACCGCTAGGCGGAACGCTGCGAACCCACATGCCGGAATTCACAATGGCCGAGATATATCAGGTAGACCTCGATCTTGCGGAGGCACTTCATTGCATTGAAAATGCTACGCGGGCGGCCGTGATAGGGATTCATCGCAGTGGTCTAGTGCCCTATCAGGGGGTTGAACTGAATTTCAACGCTCAGTTCAAACGGATCAAGGTTCTAGACGCGCTAGCGCAATCTGACGACCCGTTGGCACAAGAGTTCGTCGCGAAACACCGCGCGGCGGTCCCTGTCCTAATCGTTGGCGAAGATCGCATTCTGCATCGCCTACTGGACAATTGTGTAAAGCCTACTTTAGAGCAGCCTACATTCCTGACCCACTTTCCAAAAAGTGCTGACCAGTTGCCGGATCGTTTTATAGGAAATGAAATACAGCGTGCCGAACTCGTCATTGCCGGCATCGAAATCGGCGAAGTAGGCGCGCTACAGCCTGACGGAAATCTCTTGCATCAACACGCGACGACAGCTGTGCAGGACCGCCACGGGCATGCCGCATCGAATCACCTTGTTGATGTCGACTATCTGGACGAAATAAAAGCATTTAACCGTCCAGTTGGTGGAGGAGCAATCGGTATTGACCGCTTGTTAATGTTACTTTGCAATACCAAAGATTTGTGGGAAGTAGTTTGGTATCCGTTTGTCGGCAAATTCTACACACGGAGGTGATTCGTGCAAAACATTCGTAAACCGTCATTCGCTCGGCCAGGCGATACCGTCGGGATTTACTCGCCCTCCTCAGGTATCGAGCCATCATTGGAGCTTAATTATGAGCGCGGAAAGAAGGTACTGCTGAATCGTGGCTATAAACTCCAGGAAGCAGCACACACTAGGGATTGGGCAGCGCACTATTCGTCAGATGGGCCTAGCAAGGCAGCTGACCTGATGGCACTCATTCGCGATCCGGCAGTAAAGGTAATCCTCCCGTCTGTCGGTGGCGTGACGGCGTAC